>NZ_JAUBTO010000242.1:0-7588 GCF_036702495.1 Microcoleus sp. C2D2
TTCTGATGCCCCCAGCAGTCGGGACTTGCCTGGGCGCCATTTTTGATACCGCCCGTCGGCGGGTTTAATTTCCCGCTACTTTTTTAACACAATTTTTTGTAGTCTGGCAGCGGCAGCCGACTGAATGTCTGTTAGCTGAAATTAGAGTTTGGCGGTCTCGCTGTCTGGCGTTTCACGACCAGTTTTTTTTTTGCACAGCCTCTGGATCTCAAAGCACCTTTCCTATGTAATTTATCCCACTGCCAAAGTATCGATTGATTCTCCTGGCGTCCAGGAGGCATCAACCGGGTTTGAGCAACGCAAATACTTGGTTTTAGGCGATCGATCGAAGTTAAAAACTCGGTTGATGAGAGTAAGGAGTGCATCCAGGACCGTTCTAATTTGCTAACAGCACAAGTAAAGGCCACCTGTTATGAGAGGGCGATCGAACAACCTGTAAATTGAACCCTAAACTCGACCTTTATATGGTATGTTACATTGAGGCGTACCATCTAGCTCTTTTGACACCCTGTATGACGGTAATGAAAAGTAAACTGCGGCTTTTAGTAGTGGTATTATTGCTATTAGGATTGTTCTTTCGCTTTGTCAACATCGACAAAAAATTTTATTGGTACGATGAAGTATTTACTTCCCTGCGGGTTTCTGGATACACGCAAACAGAAGTGCTTCAGGAAATAAGCAGCGGTCAGTTAGTAGGGGCAAAAGATTTGATGAAATATCAGCGCCCCAATGCGACAAAAAATTTTGGCGATACTGTTAAAAGTTTGGCAATTGAAGAACCTCAACTGCCTCCACTATATTTTCTGGGAGTCAAGTGTTGGGCAAAACTATTCGGTGATTCTCCCGCAGCGACGAGAAGTTTCTCAGTTTTGATGAGTTTGTTAGCGTTTCCTGGGCTGTACTGGCTGTGCCGAGAATTGTTTGCACCGCCCGAAGTGGCGTGGATAGCCGTGGGATTGCTAGCAGTTTCTCCCTTGCACGTGCTTTACGCTCAAGAAGCGCGTCCCTACAGTTTGTGGGTGGCGCTGATTTTGCTTTCTTGTGCGTCTCTGCTACGAGCAATGCGGCTGCAAACTAAGCTGAGTTGGATTATTTACGCAGTAGCAAATATTCTGGGATTTTATACTCATTTATTTAGCCTGTTAGTTGCGTTCGGACACGGAATTTATCTAGTAGGAACTCAAGGTTTTACGTTCAATAAAAAGCTAGTTGGTTACTTGATAGCAAGTGCCGTATCCTTCCTAGCATTTCTGCCTTGGCTGGTAATTTTACTGGTCAATAAAAAGGCAGCAGACGGGGCGACTGGTTGGGCTGTTTCAGAAAGCACCAGCCTATCTTTAGTTAAGAATTGGCTCGGAAATATCGGTCGCGTTTATTGGGATTTTGGGCTAACTTCTAAGGCTAGTGGGATATATCTTATTGCTTTAGTGGCAGCTACTTTAATTTTAGTGGCAATCGTAGGGTATGCAGTTTATTTTCTGTGTTCTGAGACGAGCAAACAGGTTTGGCTGTTTGTGGTGACGGTGATGGCGGTGACAGCACTGGCAGTCGTGCTGCCGGATGTTATATTGGGAGGAATCCGATCGACTAAAGGTCGCTACCTATTTCCGGCTTATTTGGGGATGCAAATCGCTGTTGCTTACCTGTTAGCGACTAAAATTAGGGCGCGGGGCGTGCCAAGCTGGAAACGGCAAGTGTGGAAAGTTCTGACACTTGTACTGTTAACGGGCGGGGTACTGTCGAATGCCGTTAGTTCTCAAGCCGAGACTTGGTGGACTAAGGAATGGGGCCAGGAAAATCCCGCAATTGCTCGCCGGATCGATCGGGCCCCAAAGCCCCTGGTTGTCAGTGATCTTTCGGAAGTCACTCTAGGAAATATACTGTCAATGAGTCATTTGTTAGAACCGAAAGTGCGGCTGCAATTGGTGTTGCTTGACCCGAAAGGGCGCAGTGAGGCTCAGTTGTTTGACAGACCAACTATACCCAAAATCCCTAGCGGTTTTAGCGATGTTTTTGTCTACGCGCAATCGCAGGAATTTAGTGCTAAGCTGGCGAAAATGCAAAACTCGAAAATAGAGCGGCTGTCAGAAAAAACCGAAATGCTGTGGGTGGGCAAGTTAGTAAAAAAGTGAGGGTTTATGGAAGATTTTGGTATTATTATTGCCTGCTGCGACCAAGATTATCTGTTTGCTAAGGGTTGTTGTGCTAGCATCCGATATTTCCTGGGAGATGTGCCGATTTGTCTGTTGATTGACGGTACGTTTTCTGTGAGTGCTTTGGAAAAGTCCTACGGGGTGCGAGTAATCGATCGCACAACCGTTTCTGAAGAGGTTCTCAGGAAAAAAAGTTTTGGTTGGGGAAAAACTAAAATGATTGCTTTCTGGGAAAGTCCTTGGTCAAATTTTATGGTTTTGGATGCCGATACGATCGTCTGGGGCGATGTTCTCAAGTTGGCTAATTTTCAAGACTTTGATTTTATTGTAGACAAGCCTTGTTACGATTACTCGGATGCGGATATTTCGGAATTTTTCTTTGACATTCCTGGCGTTGAGAAGCATTACCCGAATTTTCGGTGGTCGGAATCGCGATCGAACTATTTCTGCACGGGTACTTTTTTTGCTAAGCGCGGCGTTTTTAGCTTGGAAGAATACGTGGAAATTTTAGATTTTACGGCGGCAAATCCGAAGATATTTAAGTACGGAGAAATGGGGTTTTTGAACTTTATGATTTTCCGGGCGGCGCAAGAAAATCGGCTGCGGGTGCAGAGTGTGGATATGCAGTTGTTGGTGCCGGATTTTGACCAGGATTTAGTGAAGAAGCGGTTTCCGGTTGAGTCAAGCGGGCCTGCGGCCGATCGCACTCAGGCGACTGTGATTCACTGGTGCGGCCCGAAGCCAACTTTATCTAGTGGGAAAGTTTACTCGGAACCGATGAATTTTTGCCGCCGCAAGTGTCAGGAGGATGTTTGGAACCGCACGGGTTTGGCGGCGGAGATGTCGCTGCAAGTTGAAGATTTACTGCGATCGATCTACGTGTATAAGAATAAGTTTAAGAAGAAGTTTCGCCAGTTGGCGGGGTAGATACTGTGAGAGAAAATTTTCCCTAAAATTTCCTAAATCTACTCATCGAGTACGCTAGAATCGCTGTATGAGTAAGTTAATCATTCTGAGCTGGTTCTGCAACTGGTTCTCCACCTATTTTTCTGCAATTTTTGACTCAGATGACTGAGTTGTAGCTAGCTGGTTGGCTTCAGCGGTTGCTGGAGCTTCTGCGGCGATCGCAGCGGCACTGACGACTGATGATATACCCAGAATTGCCGGGGATACTAGCAGTAAATTCCAAAAAGTTCTGTTTATTTTCCTCACACCTTCACGCTCTATTCAACTCGACGAGCAGCAATTGCCAACTGCTAATTTTTGTGGTTGCTTGCCTGTTGACAATAACTGCCAAAAAAATAGAACCTATCCATAACTGTTGATTCACAGTTGATTCACAGTAGGCGTGTCTACTTCTGCTTGAACTCCGGGGGCCGAGCTCTTGTACCGCCCAGGCATCAATTCAGGTCAAGCCCACATTACTTTACGGTTCATTATACCATCACCTGCTAATTTCATCTCTCGATCGCCTGATTTGCTTGAGTTGCTCAGCAGGCGATCGACAACGGATTGTACGGGAGCGACCACTATCTGCCTCAAACTGACAACTGCCCGGAGTCCTCGGTTACGCCAGACTTAACAGACAGTTATAGGTAGGATTGTGGCTGCTTGTCGCATCTCTTATACAACTTTCGATCCTCTTATGTCAAGCTTTTTAACCTAACTTTAAACCTCGCGGCCTCTAAGAGGCTATTTCCCGCCAGGAGTGGGGAACTGAGGGATCGAGGCTGGTAAATTTACCTTGTAACAGGCCTATTTCAGACTTGACCAATTTTGGTTTTCTGATGCCCCCAGCAGTCGGGACTTGCCTGGGCGCCATTTTTGATACCGCCCGTCGGCGGGTTTAATTTCCCGCTCAATTAAAACAACTTTTTTGTTGTTTGAGTGTGGCTGCAATTGGTAGTGCTTAACCCGCTGTTGGCGCAGGGAAAGCTCTGTTGTTTGACAGACCAACTATATCTAAGATTCCTAGCGGTTTTAGCGATGTTTTTGCCGGCGGCGATCGCAGGAGTTTAGTGCTAAGCTGGCTAAAAGGCAGAAGTCGAAAATAGAGCTGCTGTCAGAACAAAAAACCCAAACGCTGGGGGTAAGCAAGTTATACCATTTTCGCTTAAAGAATTGGGAGTAACTGATGACATAAAGGTTTGGAGCTTGGTGGCTACACTTGGATTATTTTGGGTAAGTGGTATTAGTAAAAAAGTGAGGTTTTATGGAAGATTTTGGTGTTATTATTGCTTGCTGCGACCAAGATTATTTGTTTGCAAAGGGTTGCTGTGCTAGCATCCGATATTTCCTGGGAGATGTTCCCATCTGCCTGTTGATTGACGGTACGTTTTCCGTGAGTCCCCTAGAAAAAGTTTACGGAGTGCGCGTCATTAATCACGATAGCGTCTCTGAGCCACTTCTGAGAAAAAGAAGCTTTGGTTGGGGAAAAAGTCATATGATTCCCTTTTGGGAAAGTCCTTGGCAAAATTTTCTCGTGATGGATGCAGATACAATTATTTGGGGAGATGTCCTCAAATTAGCTAATTTTGAAGACTTCGACTTTATTATTGACCAGCCTTGTCAGGATTACTCGGATGCGGATATCACGGAATATTTCTTTGACATTCCGGGAGTCGAAAAGTATTTTCCAGATTTTCGTTGGCAAGACTATCGCTCTCGCTATGTCTGTCCAGGCACATTCTTTGGGAAGCGAGGTGTTTTCAGCTTAGAGGAGTATAGAAAGATTCTGGATTTTAATGATGAACATCCAGAGATATTTAAGTATGGAGACATGGGCTTTTTTAACCTGATGGTCTTCCGCGCCGCTCAAGAGGGCAAACTGCGGGTGCAGAGTGTGGATATGCAGTTTTTGGTGCCGGATTTTGACCGGGATTCGATGAAGAAGCGCTTTCCAATGGAGTCAAGCGGGCCTGCGGCCGATCGCACTCAGGCGACTGTGATTCACTGGTGCGGGCCGAAGCCAAGTTTATCTAATGGGAAAGTTTACTCGGAACCGATGAATTTTTGCCGTCGCAAGTGTCAGGAGGAGGTTTGGAACCGCACCGGTTTGGAGGCCGAGATGTCGCTGCAAGTTGAGGATTGGCAGCGATCGATCTACGTGTATAAGAATAAGTTTAAGAAGAAGTTTCGGCAGTTGGCCCGGAAGTAAGTAGGATTTTTTAACCGCAGATGTCAGCGGATGAACGGGGATGCACGCGGATGAAGGCTTACTCTTCGAGGGGTAAAGTTGGCCCGGCTGGAGGTAAAACTTGGCGGTGAACGCTTATTTTGTGGCTTTCCCGCTGAGTTTGCATTTCTACGGCGATCGCCTCAAATTCGACTTCCATGCAGCCGTAGGGAATCTCTAACTCGACACTTGCTCGCACGCTTCCCAACCCGTTAGCTTTAAATTCGGTAATCCAGCGCGGCCCGTCGAGAATCAGGTAGGTTTGCCGATCGAACACCCAAACTTTCACATAAATCCGGGGCATTAATTCCGGCAGTTGCACTTGCACTTTTACGGGCCCGCCGGCGACGATTTCGGCGCGAGGCAATTCCAAAACCGGCATCGGTACTAACTCGTCTTCTGGCAAAACGTAGGGTGTTGGGGGAGTTACTTCTGCTGCGACAGTTGCGGTTTTTTGAGCAACTTGTTTCGGCTGCGGGGGATCGTCAAAAACCACAAATTCTCTGGCTTCGGGGCTAGTAGATTTGGGATCGGAAATTGTTTCGCTGGTTTCGAGTTGCTGCTGGGTTGGGCTGCTTTCTTCCACAACGGCAATTTCGTCGCTGCTATTAGCGGCGGCTTTTGGAGTTGGCGACAGGGTGGTTGCTTTGAGCCATTCGGGGGATTCGCCGTTGCTGGCTAAGGAACTCAGTCGCGACCAAAATCTATTTTGGACGTTTAAGGTTTGAAATGCCTGTTTTGTGGGTGCTGGTGGAGTTTCTGGGGCTGTTGTTGCTAAGGGGGGGCTGTTTTCGGGTTTTTGGTCGATCGCTCCGATGGAGGCTGTTTGAGGGGAAGTTGGGGGGTCTAAAGGTTTGGTTTGTGGGTCGATCGACTCTGCTGCTGTTCGAGGCGAATTGGAGATTTCCGAAAGCAATTGCGCTCGGCTGCTCTCGGGCAGTTTGTTACCGAATGCGGGCAAATCTAGGCCGCTTGCACTTGGAGTCTGACGGGAATGCAGTTGAGGGGGTAAGGGCACGTCTGTTGGGGATTCGGCGGGGGAGGGAGGGTCTAAGGATTTTTCTACTAGCTTGAGGAATGATAGACTTTTGGCGCTCCCAGGCTGTTTTGAGGCTGTTGGGGAGAGTTCGGCTTGATGCTTTTCTTCGATGAAATTGTCTTTAATTGCCTCTAACAGGTGCTCTAAACGGGCTGTAATTGTGAATAGTTTGGTGGCTAGGGTGACGCTGCCGCTGCTGAGAATTGCTTCTCCTAATATTAGGCGACTTTTGCACTCGGTTGGGATGTAGGTGACGCAGGCAAAGATGCAGGGGGGAACTTGTTCTGGCATCGGCTGCTGGATTTCTGCGAGAATTTTTGAGGTTTGGGGGTCGCGCAGGTAAATTTGCAGTTGTGCTGAACCGATAAGTTGTTTGAGTTCTAGCGCTTCGGATTCGGGGATGAGACTTGCTGTTTTTCGGGTTTTTTCGGGGGCTTGGGGAATGTCGATTTTGCCGGAAATGATTAAGGGGCGACCGAGTTGGGTGACGAAGGTTTCTCGATCGAGGGCGAGTTCGAGTTTGACGCCCGGTTTGGGTTCGGGGGTTTGGGGAGTGGGGAATTGGTAGATTTTGGTCTGCTGCGGTGCTGACTCGGCTGCTGGGAGTTGGGCTGGTACGCGACGATCGACCGATGCTGCGATTTGTGGGGCTGCGCGACGATCGGCCCAAGCTGCGTTTTCTGAGTGTGACCGGGAGGTTGCCGGTTCGGTTTGGTCGATCGGCGGTAGGGGTTCGGAGATTTCGGATTCTGCAGGCAATACTTCCAACTGAACGCCGTACTGCCAAGGTTTTGCTGGTGTTGATTTGGGATCTGGCAAGCAGGAGAGTTCCCACAGTCCGGGTTTGAGCCTGGTGTAGGGAATGATCACGACTAATCCTTCGGGGTTGGTGCGGGCCGATCGGCTTTGGACTTTCCGCTGCGCCGGTTCGTCGAAGGAAGTATGGGTAACGCGAATTTCGATGTCGGTGTTCGGATGCTGAATGCGAGCAACGACGCGGTATTTGCCTTCTAGAATTTCCACGTCGGGGGTTTCTAGGGGCAACCAGGCGCGATCGCCTTCTTTCTGTAACAAAAATTCTAATTTTTTCATCGAAAATTGTGGGTGGAAACCCCGTGCTAGAAGCACGGCTTTACATTAGAACCTACATATCTCACGGAATAATTGCTATAATGTGAGACATGACACAGAGAGCCTTTAAGTACCGCTTCTATCCCACGC
>NZ_JAUBTO010000243.1:0-7553 GCF_036702495.1 Microcoleus sp. C2D2
CGTGATGCTATATCTGCCCATTCTTGTAACTTTTTCATGCCTTCTCTTATTCCCCAATCAAAGACCTGAATCCTTACCACCTGATCTGTGGGTAAGCTCCAAAATGTGGAGAGTTGGGGATTCATCGGTTTGATTTTTTGGAGTTAGTCAATGAGCAGAAATTGTTTGCCACTCTTGAATCGCCGTGAATGGGATTTGTAACTCGATCGCTGAGCCAGTTACCATCGGTAAAGTTAGGTGAAGGGGAATTTCAGCCTGCAACTGCGGTAGGACAGACTTAATGTCATATTCTGCGACATTCGCTGGGGTTGGTGTGTCCTTAGAAATTTCGCTAGAAATATCCTTGGCGGTTAGAGTTTCGCCCATAGATGTTGTCATAATCAGCGGTTGAGTGCGATCGAATTCCACCGCACCAGGAAAGCCCACGACGCGCAGAGAGACAGTAGAACTACCTTCAGGATGGATGCGTTTGAAGCCGATCGCCTGCCAAGAATTTCCGTTCTGATCTTGCAGTTTTTGGCGGGATTGATACAGCATCTGCCCTGGATATTCTTCGATTTGGGTCACAGCAGAAAAAGCAGGTAAGGGAATACAGACAATCAGTAAAACGCAGATCCAAGCAGCCAGTAGCCAGCGCATCGGACGAATTTTAGATCCGTTATAGTTCATCACAAAAGTCCTCATAAAGTTAAAATCTCTGGAGATTCCAGAGTAATTTTTTGGGATTTTAATCCTCATTTTTTTGTGCATTAGCTAGAGGCGATCGCCTCTCCTGCGTTTTTCCAGCCTGCAAAACTTGGCGGAAATCCCTGGACATTTTCATAGCCCAATAGGTGCAATGTCATTACTCCCATTGCCGATCGATAGCCCGTTGAACAGTACAAAACTACGGGGTAATCGCGCGGAATTCGATCCAGATTGTGTGTTAGTGTTCGGAGCGGAATATCGATCGCATTAGCGATATGTCCCGATCGATACTCCGAGGGTTCGCGCACATCCACCAACAGGGTTTGAGGGTTCTCTAAGAGGCTTTTCAACCCTTCGACATTGGCGATCGTGTAATAGCCTGCTGGAATCGACGTGAGAAAGCGATCGACTCCCGATTCCAGATTCACGGTTTTTTCAGACATTGTTTGCATTTTTTCTTGAAAGATTGGTTCAGTTTCTATGAGATTTGCTGCGAGGATCGGGTTTTTCCCAATACCAACCAAGAGGCAAAAACATAGTGAAAATCCCAGTAATATAGTCTGAATTGGTTTCTTAAAGCTCATAGATTTCTCCTGAAATGGATTGTTAAGGGTTCACTCTGTCAGCCAGATATTTCAGCACCATGTCAATCAATTGATTAGGGCATTAAATATATAGCCGATACTAATAATTCCAACAGTCATTAACCCAATAAACACGGCTAAGAGTTGAGGTTTCAAAACTTTTTTGAGAATCACCATTTCAGGAAGTGATAATGCTGTCACAGCCATTGTGAAGGCTAAAACTGTACCCATCGGCATTCCTTTATTGACTAAAGCTTCGGTAATCGGCATTACACCCGCAATGTTTGCATAGAGTGGAACACCCAAAATTACCGCGATCGGCACTGCTAAAGGATTATTTGCGCCTGCATATTGGGTGATAAAATCTGTCGGCACATAACCATGAATCCCCGCCCCGATCGCAATACCACCCACGACATAGAGCCACACCGATCGCACAATTTCGCTCGACTGGAACCATCCATGCTCAAATCTTTGCCCCCAAGTTAGCATCACTGGTTCTGGATTGTCCTCATCACCTAGAGGTATTTCTTGACGAGATTTTTGCAGTTCCCAAACAAAGGGTTCCACCCATTTTTCTAATTTTAGTAATCCGATGATATATCCAGAGGCGATCGCAATTCAAGATATTGAAGCTGAATACTTTAATAGATCCAAGGAATTAGTTTCTTAACTTGCGCTCGATAGGTATCATAATCGGCAAATTTATCTCGCAGCCATGATTCTTCTTTTCTGGCTTTGATATCAAAAAATAGTAGCAAGAGCAATGCTCCGATCGCATGAGCTAAACTCCATTGCCAGCAACTATAGGCAAGGGCCAAGAAAATCACGCCACTATAAATGGGATGTCTGACCACTCCATAAATTCCACTGCTTACTAATTTCCCGTCATCCTTGGGGTGGGGCAAGGGAGTAAGATTCGTTCCTAATTCTGCGCTTCCCCAAAGTAATAACAATGCAGCAATTAGACTAAAAAGACCAGTCAATCCCCAACCTGTGTATTTCCAAATAGGAGACAAACTATCGAGAGCCACAACTGGATAGACGGGCAACAGGATAAAGCCAATAAAGAGGATTGTTTGACCGATTACCCAGTATTCACCTCTCGCACCGCGCCACCATTGGGCTGAGAATCCCCATGCTTTGAATTGGTTCATATCTTATTGTTTCCCTACTAATTGTTTTGATTGACCGAAAAAGCTGTCATGGCGATCGCAGGAGTTCTGCCCACATTGCCGTGCTGAGATATCGTTCTCCTGCACTGGGTTGGACGATCGCAATTCGTTGATTCTGGTAGCGCGATCGCTGCCCAATTTGTAATCCCGCGTAGACAGCCGCGCCCGTTGAAATGCCACTCAAAATCCCTTCGACTTGCGCCAATTGTCGTCCCGTCTCGTAAGCCTGCGCTTCGGTAACAGTCACAATTTCATCAATCAAATCCACTCGCAAAACATCAGGAATAAACCCTGCTCCAATACCTTGTAGATTATGGAAACCCGCAGGTTTCTCACTCAGCACAGCACTATTTGCGGGTTCGAGCGCAACGATCTGGAGATGGGGATTTTGCTGTTTTAGATAGCGTCCGGCTCCAGTTAGGGTTCCGCCGGTTCCCACACCCACAACCAAGACGGCAAGTTGTCCATCGGTATCCTGCCAGATTTCTGGGCCAGTGGTGTCGTAATGAATTTTGGGATTGGCAGGATTGCTAAACTGGTGGGGTGAGAAGGCGTGGGGAAGAGTCATCAGTAGTTGATTGGCACGATCGATCGCTCCTTGCATATCATCTGCGGCCGGAGTCAAGATGATCTCTGCACCATACGCCTCTACAATCTGTTGCCGTTCTCGGCTCATATTGTCTGGCATGGTCAAGATCAAATGATAGCCTTTAGCTGCACACACCATTGCTAAACCGATGCCAGTATTCCCGGAGGTTGCTTCAACGATCGTCGAAATTCCGGGTTGAATTAACCCAGATCGTTCTGCTTCTAGCATCATACTGACGGCGATCCGGTCTTTCACTGATTTTGCCGGATTCATCCCCTCTAGTTTGAGAACAATTTCGGCAACGCAGCCAAACTGCTGCGGTAATCGTTGAAGTTGAACTAGCGGCGTGTGACCGATGATTTCAGTAATGTTGGCATAAATGTTCATAGGGCAAATTGAATACACCTCAAATGATTAGCCAGAAACTCGTCACCGTCAGTCCGGCAATTAACAGCAAGTGGGGAAGATTGCTGAGCAAGGTACACTTGGTAATTCGTAACAGCGGATAGACACTGAAAATCAGAGCGGATAGGAGTGTTACCCCTTGAAGGAAAGCCGCAACATCAGCACTCCCAGTGAGAGTTGGTAAGCCCGTGCCGCTAAAGCCCAAGGTTCGCGCCAAGACAGGCAGAATTTGACCCGCTTCCGTGACCGCCGCCGGGATGTAGTGCGCCAGATTTACTGCCAGGGTAAAGGGCAGATAGGCGTAGATAACGGTGAGATAATCCGGTTGCTGCGGATCGAGGAGACGGGCGATCGCATGAGTGGTATATGTCAATCCAAACGGAATACAGAGAAGAGTGAGGACGATCGGCGTACTGGTCAATAAATGGTCAGCATCGATGGGAATATTGTGGAAGCCTAACCCTCCTAAAAGCCGTTGGGCATGATGTATAAACACCCCACCAAACAGCAGCAACAGGAGCGCGGCTTCTGCCCAAAAGCCTCGGTGATTCTCCAGCAAGTCGGATGTGGGAAACCGCAGGTTTAACTGAACCGAGCGATGGGGACAGGCTTTGAGACAGGTCATACATAGCACACAGTCTCGGTTGTCCTGCAATTGCGCGGGATGGGAGTAGAGCGGACAGCCACCCGTTGCCTGTCCTTCAGTAGGCAGGGCATCGGCAAAGGTGACGGGGGTGGCGCTACTGCCTTTATAGCAGCCAAAGGTACTGCACTGACTACCGCATACCTGTTGGGTCGATCGCAATTCAATCATCGCCAGTTTGGCAAACATCCCGTTCATACCACCGATCGGACAGAGATAGCGACACCAAAGCCGCCGCTCGTAAATCAGGCTAAAAATGACCGCTCCAGCCGTAATCGCCAAGAGCAACCAGGCAGAGAGAACGGCATGATGCGGCAAATCCCAAAGCTTTTCCCATAGATAAATTGCCACAAAGCCACCAAACAAGATCCAGGCTCCCCAGCGATTCAGCCATTGGGTATTCCAAGTGAGTTGCTGGCGCGGAAACAGCCACAGAGAGAGCCGACGCAACCATTCAGCGGTAATCATGAAGGGGCAGACGGCACACCAGATGCGACCTACAAAGACAAAGAGAAACAGATAACCCGGCCACCACCACGCCCAAAAGAGATTGAGCGTTACACTGCTATCTCGTGCTTGAGGACCGATGAACCCGGCGATCGTGACGGGCACAAAAAACGCCATCATCACCATCCAGATCCCCTCTGGATACCAGCGGCTCAGCAACACTCGCCGCAGCCAGGGTAGATGGGTGAGCAAATCTACCCGGAAGGCGTTTTTGGCAGACTGCACCGACCATAGGGCTTGTTCTGAAATCACGGACTGCCCCGGTGGGGTCATGATGACTGCCCGATGCAGAATTTCTGCCAGTTCTGTGAGGTTGCCGGGATAGTCGTAGCTAATCAAGCGACGCAGATCCGACTGATCCAGGTTCAGCAGCGGACGATTTTGTGCCTGACAGAACTGGGTTAAGAAGTAACGAGCAAAGTCTGGAATATCTGCTTTGCGCTGGGGCAAGCTAAAGAGCTTGATCGGAATTGTATCTGCATCTGGTAGCTCTAGTTGGTCAGGAGAGGCAAGGATTAAGCGTACCCAGGACTGGACGGGTTTGGGAGGCTCGGTTGTCAGGGTGCTAGTTCCGTTTACACCGTGATTGGGAAGGATGCCACCTGTTTTGAAGTAGTGGATGAAGCGGGTGCGATCGCCCCCACTCAATACTTGAACATTATTCAGCAGTAGCGTTCCCCGTTCCAACAGTTCGAGAATTCCCGGTTGCCCGCCGACTCTGCCAAATAAAAAGTCGGTATTGAGCCTGCCATCTTCCGATCGGGGTAACTTGGCACAATCTAGTTCAGCAAAGGGTTGGTCTGCGAGTCCAGAACGAGTATGAATCATCCCTGCTAGAAAGGTTTTTCCGGTTCCGGGTTGTGCTTGAAACACGACGGGTTTCAGAGTAGCGGCGGCTCGATCGATTTGTTCCGCCAGCTTTTGAGTGGCTTTGCTGTTGCCGAGAATCGTTTCCCCGTTTGGCACTGCTTGAATGTAGGACTGTAAGCCTTGAATGCGGCGCTGTTCTCGAGCAATGCGGGCACTGAAGGCGTTTAAGTCTTGTGCTAACAGCGCATTGAATAGATGTTCAATTTCGGCATACTGCTGCATCAACTGGCGAAACTGAGCCTGGGGCAAAAACCAGATTTCACTAGCAGTCAGGGCAATCGCCTGAGTCTGGTGCCTGCTGTTTTCTGGGTTTGCCATCAGCGACGCATAGCCAAATAGCTCTCCTGCACTGCGATGGCGAATCAGGGATTTACCAATTGAGGAGAGTCGATAAATCTCCACCGCGCCCCACTTCAGCAGGTATAGCCCGATCGCTGGTTGATTCGTTTGATAGATGAACGTTCTCGGTTCGACCTTGAGCAGGTGTAGCGATCGGGCAATGTCTTGCAGTGCTATATCTGGCAATTGCCCCCAAAGGCGATGGAATTTCAACCAATTGCAGCACTCTTCAACCGCTGTTTTATCTGCGATCGGCAGTCCATCCAGCCCCGCGCCCAAAGGCGGACATTCCATAGTTAATGCAGAGAGCAAATCGGGTGCAGTTTGATAAACCATGATTTTACTTTAGAACAATCTACTCGACCTGAAACGGTTCTAAATCATTTCAGGACTTACGCACCCAACCAAAGAAACCGGGTTTTTTGACGAAAATACTTCGCCCGGACCCACAGATTCTCTAAAAAACCCGCTTTCTGGGGCCATGAGCGTAAGTTCTACATTTTTTACGCAGATAAGTCTGTTTCGCGATCCGTTGAGCTTGAGAGGTTGATTGACGATTCGGAATCCTCAAACCCACCAGGGCTTTTCTCCAGTGCGGGGATCGTTTTCCGTCCAAGGTGAGATCAAAATTCTGTTATCGATCGCCACAACCTGAACAATCTTCAGCGGTAGAGGAGCCGGGCCACGCACCACCGTCCCATCAGGTGCATAGCGGGAACCATGACAGGGACATTGAAACTGCTGATCCATTGGGTTCCAGGGAAAGGTGCAACCGAGGTGAGTGCAGTTATCAACAATCCCTATGCTGTCTAGGGTGTGATCTTCTTTGACAATCAAGTAGGTGGGTTCTCCTGCCAAACCTGCAACTAGGGCACGGGTTCCCGGTAGTTCTGCCAGGATTTGTGAGGCTGGAATTAGATTTCCTAAAACATCTTTAGCAAGAATGGCTCCCCCCGCTCCCGTTTCTGCGGGCGGAATGAAGAATTTGCCAACAGGATAGAGGGCGGCACCTGCGATGGCAGCGACGGTGGCTCCGGTGATGAAATTGAGTAGTTGCCGCCTCGATAGAGACGGACTTTCGAGAGGAAAATTATTGTCCATGATGAAACTCCTTAAGAGTTAATGAATGAATTTTTCTTTCATTTGCTCTTTCGTCTGGCTGGTACGAATTCCCAGAAGGCTATAAAGACCGCAAAAACCGACCAGAGCCGTCACCAGCAATACGCCACCTGCAACGACTAGACCAATCCCCAATCCTGTACCGCTGTAAAGGAACAGTCCTAGATAAAATAACACCGAAGCCAACAACAGGCGGATCAGGCGATCGAGGCAACTCACATTCGTTTTCATAGCTGTAATCTCCAATGTAAAACTGATTGCAAAAAAACGGGTGCAGTCATGTAAGAAGCGACTCTCAAGGTATTGCAACACTTGCGTTGGTAACTCTTTTTATTATAACAAATTATTTACATAAAACTGCTCTAAATTGTCATAATAAATGAGATTTATAGATAAATTTCAAACAAAATTTATCTTATGGATGACGTAAAATTGCTATATACAATGGCAAGATAAATTTAATAGATACGAAAACTTTGGATATAACCGTATGAATTTGGAAAATTTAGCGGCTCTCAAGCCCTATCTCAGCTTTTTTCACCCCATTACTATGTGGCTATTGGCATTACTCACAAGTTAAGCTAAAAGCACTATTGTCAATGAGTAAAATTACTCATCTTTTACCTGTTGACCCA
>NZ_JAUBTO010000244.1:0-7494 GCF_036702495.1 Microcoleus sp. C2D2
AGGAAGAAGGAAGAAGCAGTAATAGCAATGGTTTCAGCGATCGAGAATGTCCTAACCGTCTTGGCGGTTGCTATAAATAAACCCAACATTGAAAAACCCGGTTTTTTGAATAAACCGGGTTTTTGAGGAAGCTAGAGGGCGTTTAATTCTGTCTGGTTGCTCGATAGACAATCAGGAAAGAGGATTAAATAAAAAAATCTAAATTTTCCTTTCTTCCTTCTTCCTTCTTCCTTCTTCCTTCTTCCGTCTACCTAATCGGCTTCGTAAAACCTATCCAAACTTATCTTTCTTCGCGTTAGGCTTATATAAGATAAGTGGTGTTTACTTTCCTATGCTATTGGGTAGACGGCTAATTCCAAGGTAAGTAGGCTATCCCCCGATCGCCAAAGGTTATTAAGTATGGATCGCACGGAGTGCGATCCACAGTCAACTTACCTAAAGCAAATAAGTATAGGTAAGTTTAGATAACTATTTGCCAGTTAAGTATTGCTCTCTAAGCGTGAGAAGCTGTAGGAGTTTGAGCTTGTGGCTGCTGGCCGTCTGGCGACAGGGATTCCCCTTCAATAAACGATCGCAACATCCAAGCCATTTGTTCGTGCTGTTCCATCAAACCAGTCAAAAAGTCTGCGGTGCCGTCATCTTTAAACTCTTCACCGCACTGTTCGACGTGTTGGCGGAGATTGCGAATAATCAGTTCGTGGTCGTCAACTAAACGCGATACCATTTCCGTAGCCAAAGGCAAATCGCCGATATGTTCTTTAATCGAGCCATACTTGAGAAAACCCTCAGCAGTACCAATTGGATAGCCACCTAAAGTTCTCACCCGTTCGGCCATAGCATCGATATTTAGTGTTAAGGCCTGATAGTGTTCTTCCCACAACTGGTGGAGCGATCTAAACTGCGGGCCCACTACATCCCAGTGATACTTTTTGGTTTTGATTAACAGCAGATAAGCATCTGCCAGGTCGTGATTCAATAGTTCGATAACGCCTGCACGCTGCTCGTCAGATAGACCTATGTTTAACTTACGCATTGAAATTGTTCCTTCAACTCTAACTTTACATTTATTAAAACAAATTTTGCCAGCCACTTACATCAACCCAGAGGACGATCGAAGACCCTCGCACTTTAGTAAAATATCTGCATTTCCGGTTAAATTAATCGCAATATAGATACCCTTAGATAGATGCCATGAAACTTATTGTTCCGGACTGCCGTTGTTTGGCGAACACAGCGATTGGGCGGCAGGCGATCGCCCGCTCAATCCCGCTATATAAAAAGGCTGCACTCTGATTGTTAGTAAAAATCAAGGAATTTATGCCGAAGTTAACGAACATCACACACACTTAATTGTGCGGGCGGGTTTAAATGACGGCATAAGGGACTTGCAATTAAATATAACCCCAGTTATCCTAGAAGGCTAGGAAACAGATTTTCGGACATGAGCGGTTCTGACCTGTGTAATTGGGATGCTAGAAATGATATTGACTGAAACCGTTAAATCGACGTTGAAGGATGCTGCAAAGAAACAGACGGGCGATCGCCGTCGAAACTTTATGGCAAAAGTGGCGGAAGACCCCGATCGAATACAGCCGTGAAACCCTTTGTCCCATCTGGTAGACCGAAAGAGAGAACCTGTTTGCTTGCTTCACCTTCAGGAACACTTGCTGCTGTGACCACCACGCGCAGCACTAAGCCGAAAATAAGCTGTTGTGCATTTAAATTGTATATTTCGAGTCCCGATCAAAAATCGTCAAATCCTCTCCCCCTCTCCCCTTCACCCCCTCTCCCTCTCTAATACCATAGGCAATCTAGATGCAACACAGCTTATCAACGGCAGTGTGGCGTTTTGGGCCCGCAGGTGCATGAAGGCTTTGTCAAACCAGACCCTCTGATGAACCATCGTTGCAGTGACAATTGTTGAAACCTGGTTTTTGGCGGATGGCGTGTCAGGAGAGATTAAAAAAAAGCAGTCCTCAGCGTTTGCAGCGAGGAGGAGATCGAGGGCATTACAGTTTTTCCTATGTGGGGAATACGGGCTAAAGTAGCCGTAGGAAAGATTGATCCATACTTTTACTAACTGTGCTACTTTCATTGTTAGCTGTAAACCATCATGCGGGAAATCTGCCAGAGCGTGGAAACCATATTTGAACGGCTGTTAGACGAACTCAAAAAGTCCACTCGCGCGTCAGAGCAGAACTGCCAAGATGTAGCAGGGCGACTCGCAGCAGAAGTCAACAGGATATGCACTGAAAGCCAGCGGATTCAAGCCTCCGGAGATATAGAAGGTTCAGCCCAGAGCCTCGCTCAACACCGCTTGCAACAATGCCTGCATTATTACAATTTAGGCTCCGGACCCGGGCGAGTAGAATTGCACAGTACCCTCAGCGCGATCGTCTATCGCTACATCACTCCTCCGCAGGTGCAGTCTAGCTATCAGGCGCGAGTAGAACTGATCAAAGATTTTTTGCAAGGATTTTATCTCGAAGCTTTAAAGGCATTCCGGCGCGAAACCCAACTACCACCCACCTACAGTCCCCGCACTCGCTTAGAACTAGCAGAGTACATGGCCTTTGTAGAGCGCTTCGGCAAGCGGCGCATTCCTTTGCCTCGCAACCGCAGCCAGCAACTAATTATTTTACGGGCCCAAACCTTTTCCCAGCAGCAGCCCAAAGAAACCTCCGTAGATATGGAACAAGCCGCCGACGGAGGGGCTTCAGATTCCGACCAAACTTGGAACGACACCTCGGTGCACTCGGTGCGGGAAGCGATGGCCGGACAGGGTTCAGCGGCAATTCGTCCGCTAGGCGACGAGTCAGAATCTCTGCGGCAAAACGTGATTGACGAATTAGTGGGTTACTTGAAAGAGCGCAATCAACAAGACTGCGCCGATTACTTCGTGCTGCGCTTGCAAGACTTGCCGACTAATGAAATAGAGTCGCTTTTGGGCATAACTCCCCGCCAAAGAGACTATTTGCAGCAGCGCTTCAAGTACCATTTGCTCAGGTTCGCCATGTCGCACCGCTGGGAACTCGTTCACCAGTGGCTGGAAGCAGACTTAGACCGCAATCTGGGTTTGCTGCCTTCTCAGTGGCAGGTTTTTGGCGAGCAAATTGGTCCAGAGGGACAGCGTTTGCTAAAGTTGAAACAACAAGGTCTGTCAGAGTCAGCGATCGCGCAAACCCTAGGCAGCACGGTAGCCCAGGTACAGAAACGGTGGTTTAAATTGCTCGAACTTGCCTGGGAATTACGAAATCGTTCAGATTCCGGAGAAGGGGCATCTAGTGATGAATAACGAAACGAACAGGGATGCAGAGGCTTTCGAGCGTCATTTTTTAGACTGGATGTTACAGGCGCCCATCGCCAATGCCTCTAGCGAAGATGAGGAAAACCTCAATCCGCCCCCTCGGTCAGAAGAGTGGGGCGCTACAGAAGATAATTCCGGGGTGGAATACTGGGAATGGGACGAACCAGACCCGCTGGACTATCAAGTGGGGGCGCACAGCAATGCACCCGCACAACCGCAGACAATTGGAGAAATACCGACCGTGCAAGACCGTTTTCAGACCTTGTTAAAACAAAGGCTTAGAGCCGAAATTGAATCCAACCCGCCGCTGTTCCCCTGGGAAACAGAATTCAAAAGCTACGACCACGATTACCCAGACGATGTAGCCCCCCAATGGGTTCCCCCCCTGCACCTCTGGACTCCCCAACTACAAAATATCAGGTGGGGCCGCCTGCCAATTCCGATCGCCCAAGGGGTTTTTGCTCAACTGCTAGAACCTTGTCAGGAACTGGTAATGTCGTCGCTGCGGGAAGGCTCGAAGTTAGTTCGCGCTGTAGATGGCTTGTTTCCGGGCCAGTCTCAGGAACTCAACGAATTAGCTGGTTTAGTGCTTAGAGGTTCTTTGCGGGGACTTCTAGATTTAGAAGATTTCCCGAATTACGAAGCGGCGAGTACCGATCAACAAATGGTGCTGTCGCTGTTGGCCGCCAAGGAAATCATTGAGTCTCTAACTTTGGATTGTCCTGTGAATCAGCCGCCGGTTTCGCGGGAGTGGCTGACTGGTTTGGGTTCGCTGACTCTGGAGGCTCAATACCTGTCGAACCCCAACAGAGAACAGCCAATACCGTGTTTAAGAGTTGAGTGCCAATTTCCGGGGGCAGGAAGTTTGGAACTCAAGGGAGGAGATGCCGAAGCAACTGCACACCGTCCGAATTCCGGGCATTTAAGTGTGGAGTTGTTCGATCCACAACCAGACAAGACTTATGCCCTAGAAGTTCGATTCCAAAACTTCGAGACTAGACCTTTGATGTTTGCTATTCGTCCAACTGGGGCAGGACAAGATAGCAACTAGGAAGGCCTATTTAGAGTAAATAATTTAGGTTTTTACTCTCTGGTTTGACCTCACACAAAAACAGATGCAATCCCTCGACTTCTGTCGTCGTGGAAAGCAAAAAAAATTAGATATTAGTTGAAGCTCCCAGATTCATCTGTGAAGTTAATCTGTGGATTTAATCTAAAATCTAATGACAGAGAGATAAGATTTAGATATTAGTTAAAACCCAGATTTATCTGTGGATTCAATCTAAAATCTAAAATCTAAAATCTAAAATCGTTGGATGGGTGCACATGACAACTGATAACCTGCGAAATATACCTGTTTTGGGTAAACTGTGGCAGCAGATCGAGGCTATGCCTCCGCCGGTGGTTGAGGATTCTTTACTGCTGCGAATCCTAGTTCAGTTGTTGGTAATTGTGGGAATTGTAGCTACTGACGTTGCTGCTGAAGAAGCCCTGAACCTGTGGGCTGTGCCTGTTAGTATTGTGGGAGCAACTTGGAGTTGGTACCGCCGCCGCGATCGCAATGTAGCTGCTAAGTTCTGCATAGCTATTGGAATGCTGGTGGCACTGTTCGCTTTTTTTAGCCGCTTGGTGGGAGAATTGAATGATACGCGGTTAGTTTTGGCGCAACTGTTAATCCAACTTCAAGTGCTGCACAGCTTCGATTTGCCCCGCCGCAAGGATTTGGGCTATTCGATAGTCATCGGGCTGATTCTGTTGAGCGTAGCGGCGACTCTCAGCCAAACCTTGACTTTTGGGCCGCTGCTGTTGCTATTTTTGGCTGTAGCACTTCCAACTTTGGTGTTGGATTATCGATCGCGCTTGGGACTCTCAAAGGTAGAAGATACAAAGCATTCGGTAGAAGGTAAAGAGAAAAATAATAACTGGTCGTTATTTACGGCTACTTTGTCTCCCAAATATTTTGGTTTGCTGCTGCTGATAACTGTCGGGTTGGGGCTGACTATTTTTGCGTTTTTGCCGCGCCTCCCGGGCTATCAGTTGCGGACTTTTCCGGTGAGTGCTCCTATTGAATATCAGGGGGAGTTTGACTCGCGCAGCATTCTGAATCCGGGGTATGTTAGAGGGGGAAATGAAAAAGGAACTGGCGGAGGAAGGGGGGGAAACCAAGAGAAAGGGCCAGGAGAGGTGGACTCTACTTTTTATTACGGTTTCAACCAGCGCATCAATCAAAATTTGCGCGGGGAAATGACACCTCAAGTGGTGATGCGCGTGCGATCGCAGGCTGCGGGTTTTTGGCGGGTATTAGGCTTTGACAAATACACCGGTCAGGGTTGGGAAATTTCTCGCAACGAACAAGCTCAAAAGGTGAATAGACCTAGGTGGTCTTATCAATTTTATCTGAATCCTTTTCCCAATGCGCCTCGGACTCAAGAGGTGATTCAAACTTATAATATTGTTGCTCCATTGCCGAATTTGATTCCGGCTTTAAACAAGCCGAAGGAGCTTTATTTTCCGAGTCCAGAGGTGGCAGTTGATGCGGAGGGGGGTTTGCGAGCGCCTGCGGAATTGGGAGACGGGGTGACTTATACGGTGATTTCTAATGTGCCTTTTCGCGATCGCTCTTTGTTGGGGAAAACTGGTACTAATTACTCGAAAAATATTCGCAAGTTCTATTTGGATGTGCCGCCGGAAATTGCCGAGAAGGTACGAGAAAAAACTGAAGAAATATTGGCGGCAAGAACTAGAGTATCTCAGTCGGACAGACCGCTCGATTCTCCCTACGAAAAAGCTTTGTATTTGGCTCAATATTTAAAGCAAAATCCGAATTACAAAATAGAAAAAGCTTTGCCTTACTTAGAAGAAGGTGAAGATTTAGTCCAGGCTTTTCTGTTTGGCTACAAAAACACCCAGGCTGGCAAAAAAGTTACAGGTGGATATCCAGACCACTTTTCGACGGTACTGACAATTATGCTGAGGTCGGTCGGGATTCCGGCGCGGCTGGTGGGCGGTTTCGATACGGGAGAATTCAACCCGTTTACTGGTTACTATGTTGTGAAAAATACCGACGCTTTTTTGATGACGGAGGTATATTTTCCCACTCACGGCTGGTTTGCTTTTAATCCGATTCCCGGTTATCCGCTGATTCCGGCTTCGGTGGAAGACAACCAGACTTTTAGTGCGCTGGAATCGTTTTGGCAGTGGATCGCGGGTTGGCTACCGACTCCTCTCAGAAGCGGGCTGGATTCAGTTATAGGTTTTCTAATTCGCTGGATAAGTTTGATTGTGGGCTGGTTTCTGGGACAGTTTGCTAGGGGTTGGGTGGGGTTATTTACTGGTTTGATTGCTGCGATCGGCTTTGGCTTTATTGGCTGGTTAATTTGGCAAGTTTGGCGCAAGTGGCGCCACCGCCGCTGGCTGGCGAAGTTGCCGCCGGTGGAGGGGGTTTATCAGGAAATGCTGAAGGATTTGGCGAGTAGGGGTTTTACTAAGCAGAAAGCTCAAACGCCTTTGGAGTATGCTGAGGCAATCCGCGGCAATCATGCAATTGATGAAGCTGAGGTGATTGAGGAGGTTTCGCAAGCTTACGTGCGCTGGAAGTATGGCGGGGAAGCGGGTAATTTGAACCAGTTGCGGCGGTTGGTGGAAAATTTGAGGCGATCGCACTTGAAGAAACTCAAAAAGCGCTGGTTTTAAGCGATCGGGCATCTAACTTAGTACCGATACTTCAAGTCCTGCCCGCACTCCGACGCTCAGAAACCGGTTTTTTTTACTCTTGCCTCGGGCTAAAACGAAGTATTTTCGTCAAAAAACCCGGTTTCTGGCCACTACCCCGAATTCATTTGTGGCAATAATCTTCAATCCCCAATCCAGCTAATCCCGTGGTGTCAAGTGTCAAATTATTTGTCCGCTTGTCAAATTATTGACGCTAGCTTTTAGTGCTTCAAACCATTACAGAATAATGGTTTGAGCTATTTAATACCTTTATTTAAAAAGAGAATATTTTTGACTGATCAAGTGTCCGCTCTAGAAAAGTTGACCAATTCGAGCTATAAATGCTTATCTCTTCATCAGATGAAACTGCTAGCTCTGCTGAAGTTCAGGAGATAGTGACCATTAGTGACAAGTTAAGGTGATGGCTAAATTGTCAAGGGGGTATTTACATTGGTTAAAAAATAGATGAAACTCAG
>NZ_JAUBTO010000245.1:0-7362 GCF_036702495.1 Microcoleus sp. C2D2
ATTAGTCATTAGTCATTAGTCATTAGTCATTAGTCATTAGTCATTAGTCATTAGTCATTAGTCATTAGTCATTAGTTCAAAACTTACGCAACTGGCACATGGTGAGGGCGCGATCGCGTGCTCACGCCCTTACCCATCACCTTAACCAGTCCGGGGCACTTACAAGTTGACAAACGACTCCAAATCTACTATTGACTTTCACTCCCGCTGAGTGTGATGCCGGAGGCTACCGCGACCAAAGGCGTAAATTTCCCCCCATTAATTCGCACAACGAATAAGCTTGACTTTTCTTTTACTGATTTTGCGTTCTTTGAGCCAGTTTAAAAAGCCAGTACCGCGTCCTTCGCCGCCTTTTTTCTCTCTATCTCTGACAACTCGGAGGATCTGTCCCCGCTAGATATCTGTTTGCCGATCGAAGCCATCGCATACTTTCCCAGCATTGTCAAGCGGTTATTAAAAATCAAACTCGGGAAGCTCGGAGTCTTCAGGATCTGGCAATTATTAAGTTGAGGTCGGTGAGGCGATTGAGGTCTTCGGCTAGATCCTTCGGTGTTTGGGAGACTTCAGACATTACAGAGAAATTGGGGAAGTGCGATCGCGATCTTAGATTTTACTAGACTTTACCCTGATTTTTATTTAATTCCCCTTAACTCGCCTTCATCTGTACCCGAGCGCTCTGCTTAATCGGAATCTCAATCACAAATTCTGCACCTCTATCTGCCTGCGAAAAACACTTCAAATCTCCGCCGTGCTTCTCCACCACAATCTGATAGCTGATCGATAATCCCAAGCCAGTGCCATCACCCAGAGGTTTAGTTGTGAAAAAAGGATTAAACAGCCGATTTCTTACATCGCTTGTCATCCCCGGCCCATTATCTTTAAAACTGATTCTTACCCACTCGCCATTCAGCATAGAAGTAGCAATCGTAATCGTCCTAGGCTCGTTTTTAATTTGCTCCGGGCTACTTTCTCGATCGTAGTGATTCAAGGCATAAATGGCATTGCTTAGCAAATTCATAAATACCTGATTCAACTGACCCGCATAACATTCTATTTTGGGCAAATCTCCGTATTCTTGAATAACTTGAATAGACGCAGAATTCGGCTTAGCCTTGAGCTGACTCTGCAAAATCACTAGAGTGCTATCGATTCCCTCGTGAATATTAACCGGTTTCATCTCAGCTTCGTCTAGGCGCGAGAAGTTCCGCAACGTCAGCACAATCTGACGGATACGTTCTGCCCCCAATTTCATCGAATACAGCATTTTAGGCATATCCTCTTGGATAAATTCCAGCTCTATTTGCTTAATTAAAGCTTCGATTTCAGGGTATTTATGGGCATCGTGCTGCTGGTAAAGCGCGATCAAACTCAATAGCTGATGAGTGTAATCATTGACATAAGTTAAGTTGCCATAGATGAAGTTAACGGGATTATTAATTTCGTGGGCAATACCTGCAATTAGTTGTCCTAAGCTCGACATTTTCTCATTCTGAATAAGCTGAGATTGGGTGCGCTGTAAATTTTGCAGTGCCAGTTCTAGTTGGATAGCTTTTTCTCGCTCTCGCGCTTCCGATTGCCGCAATTTATCCTCTCTTTCTTGGCGGGCGCGCTCGTTTTCCTTAAGCTGTTGCACATGGCATAATGTTTTGTTAATTGTAATTTCTAAATCCTGAAAATCTATAGGCTTAGTCAAAAAATCAAAGGCCCCGCCGTTCATTGCCTTTCTGATATTTGCCAAGTCGCCATAGGCAGATATAACTACTGTTTTGACCCGAGTAACTAGCTCGTTAAGTTTCGCCAGCAAAGCCATACCATCCATGACTGGCATATTAATGTCTGTCAGTACAATATCTATATCCGGCTGCTCTCGCAAAGTTGAAAGCGCTTCTACGCCATTGTGTGCAAAAAAAACTTGGTATTCTCCTGTGCGGATCTTTTTTCTAAATTTCTGGCAAATTAAAGATTCTAAATCTGCCTCGTCATCCACAAATAATATTTTAGCTGGCATAGTGCAAGCCATTTCGGTCGTAGGCGACATTTTTTGAACTCCTGGGATTCATTAACTTATCCGAGTAATTTTTATCTACTTTACGTCCTATTATAGATGATTTCAGGAGTAATGAAAAGGCTGATTTCTACAATGGCAAACCGGATGGCTGGAATAGGCTCTGAGTTTGATAGAAGTCGATTGATTAGCTAAGGTCGAGTGCCGCCCTAGTTTGTCTGATGGGAATTTCAATCCAGAACTCTGCTCCCTGCCCCTCCTCTGAAAAACACTTCAATGCGCCCCCATGCTTCTCCACTATAATTTGGTAGCTGATATAGAGACCCAAACCAGTACCTTCACCTAGAGGCTTAGTAGTAAAAAATGGTTCATAAATACGGTCTTTCACGTCGGCGGTCATTCCCCGCCCATTGTCCCGAATTTGAATGACGATACGGGAGTTTTCCTCTAGCAGAACAGTGCGAATAGTCATGGCGAGTTGGCGAGCGAAGATGTCATCTAGTGACCGTTGTTTGTTGTACTCATTCAAAGCATCAATCGCATTTGAAAGAATGTTAATAAACACCTGGTTGAGTTCTCCAGCATAGCATTCCACTAAAGGCAGATTGCTGTACTCCTCGAGCACTTGAATCTCTGGACGCGCTGTCGTTGCTTGAAGTCGATTATGCAAAATTAGCAGGCTGCTTTGGAGTCCTTCGTGAATATCAACAGACTTTATGTTAGCTTCATCCAGCCTTGAGAAGTTACGCAAAGACAAAACAATCTTGTGAATGCGGTCAACACCCCCTTTCATTGAAACCAGAATGTGGGGTAAATCTGCTATCATAAATTCCAAATCCATGGCTTCGATTTCAGTTTGAATCTCAGAACAGGGAGGAGTGTACTGCTGCTGATAGAGATGCAGCAGGTGCAGTAGGTTTTGGATATAATCACTGACGTGGCTGATATTGCCGTAGATAAAGTTGGCGGGGTTGTTGATTTCATGAGCAATCCCCGCAACCAGTTGACCCAAAGAAGACATTTTTGCAGTCTGAATCAGTTGAGCTTGGGTATTTTTTAGCTCTTGCAGACTTTGTTGTAAATCCTGAGCTTGTTCTCTAGCGCGAGCTTCTGATTGCCGCAAATGCTGGTTTTCTTTGAGCTCTTGCACCTCGCGCAGCGTTTTGTTGAGGGTAATTTCTAAATCCTGAAAATCTATCGGCTTGGTTAGAAAGTCAAAAGCACCGAAGTTCATCGCATTTCTTATATTTCTCATGTCGCCATAAGCTGATATAACTACTGTTTTGAGGGGAATATCTATCTGATTAAGTCTAGAGAGTAAAGTCAGGCCATCCATTTCAGGCATATTAAGATCCGTCACTACCATATCTAGATCCGGGTGTTCTTTCAATTTTTCCAGGGCTTCTACGCCATTATGAGCAAAAACAAGCTGCCATCCTGGGGTGCGGATATGTTTTTTAAATTTTTGGCAAATCAGAAATTCTAAATCAAGCTCGTCATCCACAAATAGTATTTTAATTGGCATCTTTTTATCCTATAAGTTTTGTGTATGCAAGTTGTTTTATTTTTATTTCTAAGCTAATTGTGGCTCCTCCATATTGTGAATATTTTTTCTTTTAATTCGTCAAAATTAACGGGCTTCATAATATAGCCATCAGCTCCATAGTCCATAGCGGTTTGGTAATTTTTATCGTCTCCATAAGCGGTAATCATGAAAACTTTTAGATTGGGAAATTTTTCTTTGATAAGCTTCAGCAGTTCTAGCCCATTCATCCCAGGCATATTAATATCCGATAATATCAAGACAATAGACGCTTTATCCTGGGTTTCTAAGTAGTTTAAAGCTGCCTCTGCCGACAGGGCAAAATAAAATTGAATTTGCCCTGCTTTGATTTCTTTTCTAAATTTTTGCTTGAACAGTGACTGGATATCTTCTTCGTCGTCTACCACCATTATTTTCATTTTTTTAACTCCTTAACTTCCCCTACTTTTTTGGGCAAGGTGATTATAAACTCTGTGTAACTTCCTACTTCTGTTTCGACTTTTAGTTCTCCACGATGTTGCTGGACGATAACATCGTGGCTGATAGAAAGACCTAGACCAGTACCTTCCCCAGCAGGCTTTGTAGTAAAAAAGGGATTGAAAATTTTATCGAGTACATCGGGCGTCATACCCGCGCCGTTATCGCGAATGCGAATTTCAACCGCCGAGGCCAGATTTCGAGTTCTGACATCAAGCTGGGGTGAAAATTCTTCTCCCATTTCTTGTTTCTTTTTATGGGCTGCATAGCAAGCATTGTTAATAATGTTAAGAAAAACCCTGGCAATGTCTTGTGGCACGACCTCTACTTCGCCAATGTCATTGTCACAGTCGGTTTGTATGGTAATGTTAAAATTAGCTTCCTTCGCTCGCATCCCGTGATAGGCTAGATTGATATATTCGGCTAATAAACTATTTATATCTGTAGCTTCCCAGTGACCGCTTTGTCCCCTCGAATGCAAAAGCATATTGCCAACGATTTTGTCGGCTCTTTGACCGTGTTGATGGATTTTTTTAAGATTAGCTGTGAGATCGGTTAATAGCTCAGCAATATACTCACTTGTTTCTGGTTCTAACCGTTCAGTTTGATTTTCAATTTCTTGCAAAAGTTCTTCGGTTAATTCTGCAGAAACTTCTGAAAAATTATTAACAAAGTTTAAGGGGTTTCTGATTTCGTGGGCAATCCCTGCGGTTAAACTGCCCAGAGAAGCTAGTTTTTCTTGGACAACAATCTGATTTTGCATCGCTCTGAGATTTGCTTCTATCCGCTGGCGCTCTTCAATCTCATTCTGCAATTGCTGCACAGTATGGGTGAGTTGAGATGTACGATTATCGACTTTGATTTCTAGTTCCTCATTAGCTTTTTGTAGGGCTTCTTGGGCTTGCTTGCGATCGGTGATATCGCGCACGATCGCCACATATTCTTGCAGATCCTGATTGGAAAGGGAAGCGTCTTGGGAAAATCGGTCTGAGATGGCAACCTCCAGAATGCGCGAACTACCATCAGGCAGCTTGAAAGTTTGTTCGCTGCGACTGAGCCACTGCTCTGGCTGAGCCCCTAATCCCGGCAATAATTTGTTCAGGTAAGACCCCATTAGCCTAGTAGAATCTATTCCGAAGACGCTTTCAGCAGCGGGATTAGTTTGACGAATTATACCCTTTTCATCCAGCACTACAATAGCATCTAGGGCAATGGTAAAGAGCTGTTCTGCTCCCTCTCTTGCTTCATCCATTGAGACGACTTGCGGTAAACTCGTCCAACAGGCAACGGCCACCCCAATAAAAGCAACTGTCACGAGTAGCACTACCAATAAATTCAAGCCAACAGTAGAGTTAGCATATAATTTGAAGCCAAAAATCCAGCCGATAGTAACAGCGCTGACGATCAGTAAGATTAAAACTACAACCTGAGACGCTACAAAATCTGGGATTTTGCCCTGGCTGCTGTTGCGGTAAAGCCGAATCCACCACGATGGATGGAAAGGGGCAAAGGCAATGCGACTCATCCCTGCCTCCACTGCTAAAACGGCAAGGGGAAAAAACAGCCCAATGATAAAGTCTTGCCAGCCCCAAGCCAAGCCTCCCACCACCAGAACCACCGCATCTACTACGAAAAAGCCCAGGGACCACCAAGGCCACCGAACTTCTGGACTACCCCGTCGCAGCCACAGTGATAGATGGAATATTGTCAGGCAGACAACCAAGCCAACATTAGTAATCGCCACAAGCCGAGGCACATTTCCCCAAGCTAGACAAATTAAACTGAGAACCAAAACTAAGACAAGCCCAAATCCAAATACACCCCGTCGGGATACAACTGCGAATGTTGGCGAAATATGTCCGTCTACCGCAAGTTGGTACAACATCCGGGGGCAGTTGGAAACAATAGTCGCGCAACTCAGAAGACAGCTAGCGACTACCAGAAAGGTGACGAGGGTGGGAACCCAAGGCCCCCACAATACCTGACAGGCCGCTAATACATTTAAGAATATGTCATCTTTCAGACTCGGTTCGGTGGCCAAGCGCATCAGTACCCAGGAACCTGCCAAAATAACAGGCAGCATCCCCAGTGCGGAAGTTTTGAGAAACTGCAAGGTTTTAGTAGGGTTGCGGCTATCGGCTACGAAACTGGCGGCGGAGTCACAGCAGTAGAAGATGTATGTACCAAAGTAAAACCACTTAGCCCAGTCAATAAAGGTGAATTGTGGCCAAGTGGCGGGGAAAAAGCCAGGACTGTTTGGGGAAAAAGCTAACCAGAATAGACCATGAATGGAAAAAACGGATAATACGCCGACTGTCGGCAACACAAAAAAGGCGTGCAGAATACTTAAGGCGCGGGTGCCGCTGAATGTCAAAATGAAGGGTAGGAGCGTGAAGGTAATATTTAGTAAGGCTTCAGGACAGCTAAAACCTAAACTATTGAGGTTAACTTTGATGAGCTGCGTCAGTACGATCGCAGAAATTGGCAGTGTTGCTACCCAGCTTAAAAAGTATCCGATCGCCGTATAGCTTCCCAGACCAGGATAATTTTTCAGCATTCGAGCCGTATAGTTGGGCGTTCCCCCAGCCATGTCTGGGAAATACTCGCCGATGCGTTTTACCTGTAGGTTGAGCATCATACCCATGATGATACCGGGCAACCAGACGAAGATGGCGCCTTGTCCCATCCCTGCCTGGATGACTGTGGCGATAGTAAACCAATTGGCGTGACCGGTGAGCCCAAAACCCCAAGTTTCTAAAGCACTCAGGCTTCGGGGCAGCCGCATGAGCTTGCGCCTATTCAGATTTTCTCTTAAGGAAGGCTGAGTTGGTTCTGAGTGGTAGCCGTTTTCCGGCTGGTGTCGGATGTCTGTCGCCATCAGTTTTACCTCTTATTTTGGGGATTTTTCTGTCGCGACCCTGATTTTCTTCAGCTTGAGAGATTTTAACTTTTTTCCGTTAAGCATTTTTGCTAGTCTTAACTTGTGGCAAAGCTCCCTTTCCCAGTAAACCATGAAAATCTATCTCAATCCATCTTTAATATAACCAGGACTTACGCAACTGCCACATATCCGTGTACCAGCACCCTAAAATTACCCAATAAACATCAGAAGATCGGGAATTTTTAGTGGCTCAATTCAATGATTTGATAGAAGCTTGTGTTTAATTTGATATATTATTTGACGAGTTTTATCGGCTCAACTTTTGAGCGCCAACCCCACACCAGTTGATGGCAAGCAATAGGATTTCTTTGAATTCTAGCTTGACAAGCGAATTTCAAAGGTGGTACCCGCCACGTGATTTATCCGTGGAATCAATCCAAAATCGCAAATCGAAAA
>NZ_JAUBTO010000246.1:0-7208 GCF_036702495.1 Microcoleus sp. C2D2
CCGCCCGTCCAAAAAGGACGGGCGGGACGCCCATCCCACAATAACAATTAAAATTGTAAGTTATTTAATTCGCGATTTTTATTCACGATCGCTTTGCCAAAGAATACCTAGAGGAATTGCTTTCGCCGATGGGAACGGTCAATGTCGGTAGAGATGTGACTTCCGAAGTCCGAGAAATCGATGTTTACTTCACTTTCTTCAATCTAAAATCTAAAATCTAAAATCTAAAATCGATTGATGCCCACAGCATCGAAAGCATTGGTAGATAGCTTTAATGCGATACCAGACACAGAGAATTGGATGCAGGGAATTTATTTTTTCGGGGAATCTTTGCGGACTGCAATTGTGGCGATTCACCAGTTGCCAGAAACTCCAGAAACCCTGTGGTTGAGGATTTTGGGCAAAGGGGGAGTGCAGCAAAGGGCTATTTCCCAATTAAGCGCTTTAGCTGCAGACGATCCGTTGCGGATTATCGCGCTAGAATTGCTGTATCGGTTACAGTCAAATTTAGTAACGGATGCGCCACAAGAATTAGAGCCAGAAGAGCGGGAGTTAATTATGACCATTGCACCACTTTTTCAACAAGAAATACAAGCAGCACGGCAACAAGCTAGAGAAGAAGGACTAGAACAAGGACTAGAACAAGGACTAGAACAAGGACTAGAACAAGGACTAGAACAAGGACTAGAACAAGGACTAGAACGAGGCAGACAAGAACAACAGCGCTTAATTTTAGAAAACTTTCTGCGAGTTAGATTTGGAGAATTAAGTCCAAAAATGACTGTTTTTCTATCTCCAATATCCAAGTTGCAGGCGGCGGAATTTACAGTGCTGTTGCTGGCAATATCGATGCTGACAGTCGATGAAACAGGGCGGGAAGCAGCGGTTAAATTGTTAGCTGAAAGTGCGTTGCAAATGCGATCGCCTGAATTGGGCGATATTCTGCCTGCAGCAGTTACTAATTTATTGGCATTGCCTGTGGCAGAATTGACATTGTTTGTAGAACAACTGCCGCAGTTATCGGCTGATGAATTGAGGGAAAGGTTAGGAAAAACACCTGACTAAAACCTGCGATCGCAGCCATAAAGGGATCTCGCTCTTTATGGCATTTAAATAATTATCAAATAAAATTCCTAGATTCTGTCGATCGCACTTAGGAATTGGACTGCCGGGATAAAATCAAGTGCAGCAGACCCTCGATCAATCGATCGCGCTCCATTGGGATAATATCTTTGCCGTGCATCATATGCTGCGTTAACTGGAAATATACCAGCGATCCAATAAAAATCCGCGCCGTTGCCTCCGGATCGGGCAATTTTAACTCTGGATGCGATGCCAAATATTGAGTAAGGCGCTCGATACCCGGTTTAGCTAAGTTTTTCACAAAAGTCTGCGCTAGCTGGGGAAAACGCCCCGATTCCGCAATCACTAACCTCACAAAATTGAGAAATTCAGGTTCCTGGGTTACCTGCTCTAATAGAGTTGTGGCAACGAATCGCAGCGCTACGGCCGGTTCTTCATCCAGAACTGTAAAATGGACTTTTTCTCGCGCCAGCCGCTGTACCAAAGCCGCGAATAATCCTTCTTTATCTGCAAAATAGCTGTAAACCGTGGCTTTGGAAACTCCGCCCGTCTTCGCTACCTTGTCCATACTCGTCCCCGCGTAGCCGTGGGTTAAAAATTCTTGCATCGCACCTTGCAGGATTTGCTCGGTTTTGTCACTTGCTGCTGCGCTGTCTGGTTCGCTGGGTTTTGTCCTGGCCATCGCTTGTCTTTGTAATTCTTGCTTCGGGTCTTGACATCATTATACTGAACGGTTTAGTATTAAATTAGAACTAAACGGTTTAGTTTTATTAACCTAAAAAATGAGGTGTGTCATGGTACACCGAGCAACAGGGGACGGCTTATCCTCAACTCCATCCCTAGTTAAACAACTCCTAGTTGTGGCAGCAGTAGCAACCCTGGCGGCAGGGGGAACCACAGGCTACAGTATCTGGCGATCGCGCATACCCGATCCCAACGCAGCAGCAGCAGCAGCAGCCGTCGCAGCATCCCAATTAACCGGAGTTACAGCCTTGGGGCGACTCGAACCCAGAGGAGAAGTAATTAAAGTCTCCGCTTCCGGTGCGGCGGAAGGAAACCGGATCGATCGACTCCTAGTAAAAGAAGGAGACAGGGTGAAAACAGGTCAGGCGATCGCAATTTTGGACAGCCGCGATCGCCAGCAAGCCGCCCTCGACCAAGCTCAAGAACAGGTGCGCGTCGCCGAGGCAAACCTAGCAAAAGTCAAAGCTGGAGCCAAAAACGGCGAAATTCAAGCCCAGAAAGCCACCATTGCCCGCATAAAGGCCGATCGCAGCAACGAAATCACAGCGCAACAGGCGATCGTTGCCCGTCTAGAAATCGATCGCAGCACTGAAATTGCAGCGCAACAAGCCACAATTGCGCGGTTGAGGGCCGAACAGCAAGGAGAAATTCAAACCCAACAAGCCACAATTGCCCGTCTACAAGCCGAACTCCGCAACGCCATAAGCGAAGATCGGCGCTACTCCCAACTGTACGAACAGGGAGCAATTTCCGCCTCAACTAGCGAAAGCAAAAGCCTCGCCGCCGAAACAGCCCAACAGCAAATCAACGAAGGAAAGGCAAAACTGAATCAAATTCGCCAATCCCGCCAACAACAGATTAACGAAGCCCAAGCCAAACTAAATCAAATTCAACAATCGCGCCAACAGCAGATTAACGAAGCGCAAGCCAAACTCAGCCAAGTTGAGCAATCTCGACAACAGCAAATCGACGAAGCCAAAGCAAATCTCGATCGCATCGCCGAAGTGCGTCCCGTTGACATAGCAGCAGCCGCCGCCGAAGTCAGCGTGGCCGCAACAGCAGCCAAACAAGCCAAAGCCAATCTGGATCTAGCTTACATCCGTGCTCCTTCAGACGCGCAAGTCCTGAAAATTCACACGCATCCCGGGGAAAGAGTCGGAAACGACGGCATTGTCGAACTCGGACAAACTCGCCAGATGCTGGCTGTTGCGGAAATCTACGAAAGCGATGTAGACAAAGTACGCCTCGGACAAACCGCCAAAATTACTAGCGATGCTTTGACCGGCGAATTGCGGGGAACCGTCGAACATATTGGTTTGCAAGTGCAGCGGCAAAACATAGTTAACACCGATCCTTCTGCGAATATTGATAGTCGAATTGTGGAAGTAAAAGTACGCTTAGATGAAGCTTCCAGCCAGAAAGTAGCGGGATTAACCAATTTGCAAGTCAAAGTGGCGATCGGCGAAATTAAAGATTAACTAAAAAATGTTACTTTCTTCCCCGTAAAAACTCTCTACTTCTTCCTCTCTCTTCCTTCGTGTTCTTCGCGTCTTCGCGGTTCAATAATCACATATTCTTTCAGTACGAAGAGAGTAAACCATCAGTAACCCCACATCTAAAATCCTATGCTTGGACTCATCCAACCCTTACAACAATTAAAACGCAGAACTTCCCTCGGATGGCTGCAACTGAGCCACGACAAAGGGCGAATGCTCGTTGCAGTAGCAGGAATTGCCTTTGCAGACGTTTTGATGTTCATGCAGCTAGGCTTTCAAAATGCCCTTTACACCAGCAATACGCGGCTGCATCAAGCCTTGCAAACAGACTTAGTTTTGATTCACCCCCAAGGGCGAAATCTGATTAATTTGTCTTCCTTCCCCAGGCGCAGATTGTATCAATCAATGAACGTACCGGGCGTGAAATCAGCCGAGCCGCTTTACGTGAAAATTGCTAACTGGAAAAATCCCGAAACTCGGCGCGAAACGTCGCTGATGGTGGTCGGTTTCAATCCGAATCACCCGGCGTTTGCGCTTCCAGAAGTTAACCAAAATTTGAGCGCGATTAAATTGCCGGATACTATGTTGTTCGATCGAGCTTCTAGGGGAGATTACCAAGGAACGATCGCGCAAATCGATCGAGGCAAAGCCGTTAAAGCTGAGGTCGAGCGACGCAGGATTAACGTCAGCGGTTTATTCACAGTTGGAGCATCTTTTGCCGCCGATGGTATTTTGATGACTAGCGATCAAAATTACCTGCGCCTGTTTCCCAGACAAAACGCCGCGAGTGTCAATGCCGGATTAATTCAACTGCAACCGGGTGCTGACCCCGTGGAAGTCCAACAAGTTTTGAAAGCATACTTACCGCCGGATGTCAAGGTACTAACCAAAGAAGAATTTATCGATTTTGAGAAAAGCTACTGGGCTAAGAATACTGCGATCGGCTTTGTGTTTAATTTAGGCGTAGCGATGGGTTTTGTAGTTGGTGTCATTATTGTTTATCAAGTTCTCTCAACCGATGTCAGCGACCACATGGGAGAATACGCTACTTTCAAAGCGATGGGCTACCGCAATGTTTATTTACTCGGCATCGTTTTTGAAGAAGCTCTAATTCTTTCCCTCCTCGGTTTTTTGCCGGGAGTAGGAGTCTCTTTCGGACTTTACTCTTTAACTCGCCAAGCCACAAATTTACCCCTGTACATGACGCTGCTTCGAGCGGTTGCAGTATTAATTATGAACGTGATTATGTGTACTATTTCGGGAGCGATTGCCACTCGCAAACTGCAAGCAGCAGACCCGGCAGATATGTTTTAAGCGAAAATGAATCAGAGAGTATGAAGGACACTAAATCCGGGTTATAAACCTGTTTATAAGACTCGGCGGTTGAAAGCGCTACTACAAAAACGCAGTCCGCCTCCGCTGACTAAAGAATAAAGGGGGTATTAAAGCCAGATTTTGTATATAGCAATCATAAATGAGTAGTAAATTTTTTACCCCAGCCCAACTCTCCCCCGATCGAGGGGAGGGAGTAAGAAATTCACAAATGATTGAGGATTGCTATAAAGCCCTGACTGCACACATATTTTTTTTGTAATCATTCTCTTGTTTGTTCTCTGCATTGTCGGCGACGAAAGCGATTTATTGTTAAATCTAAAACCTCAAACCAAAAAGTTATGAACTCTACTACTCTCTACCCAACAACCAACGCCTTACAGATTCCTGCACCTGTAGTTTCCGCGCACGACCTCGACCACTACTTCGGTCAAGGCCAACTGCGAAAACAGGTACTTTTTGGCATTAATCTCGAAATTAATGCAGGTGAAATTGTGCTGATGACGGGACCTTCCGGTTCGGGAAAAACCACGCTTTTAACTTTGATTGGCGGACTGAGATCCGGTCAATCGGGAAGTCTCAAAATTCTCGGTCAAGAAATGTGCAAAGCAAGTGCAGACCAATTGGTAAAGGCGCGGCGCAAAATCGGCTATATTTTTCAGGCGCACAATTTACACCGCAGTTTGACGGCGCTGCAAAACGTGCAGATGGGTTTGGAAGTTCACGGCAATTTGTCGCGTTCTCAAATGCGCGATCGCTCTGCAAAAATGCTAGAGTTAGTAGGACTGGAACAGCGGATTAACTATTATCCAGATGATTTGTCAGGGGGACAGAAACAAAGAGTTGCGATCGCCCGCGCTTTGGTCAGTCAACCGCAAATTGTTTTAGCTGACGAACCAACAGCCGCCCTGGACAGCAAATCCGGTCGCGAAGTGGTGAATTTGATGCAGAAACTTGCCAAAGAGCAGGGTTGTACTATTTTGTTAGTAACCCACGATAACCGAATTTTGGATATTGCCGATCGCATCGTTCACATGGAAGATGGAAAATTAGCCTAATTTTTAATTTTCCGAAGAATAGACATCATATCATTTCCGGTTACACCGGAATGATGTTGACAGTCAACAGTGAACAGTCAACAGTGAACAGTCAACAGTGAACAGTCAACAGTGAACTCGAATTTACTATTCCGATACTAACGGATTTGATATCACCCATAACTCCCCCATTTTCAATTTTGGATGTCAAAATTTCATCCAAAATTCCCAAACCGCTATCTCAACTCGTCCTTGAACTGTTGACTAATTGCTAACAATCAATCCTTGGCGATCGATCTCCAAATTTTGCTGATACATTGCTTCTAGTTTCGGCATCGACGATTCCACGGAACCGCCATAACGGCGAAAAGAAGGCCAGATGTAAGCGAGTTTTCTCACTGCTGACTCCAATCGGCCCGCTTCTACATCTTCTAATGCACCTTTTTCTCGGATTAACTCTATAGCCATCAAATCTTGATTTTCTGGGCTGAAATCGCTGATGCTAAATTTTTTGGCGAATCTGTCCCAAGTGGTGCTGAGAAACTGATATCGCCCCGCTGCGTCGGAACAGAGTTTTTTGCCGTAGCGGCGGCCGCACCTCATTTCCCTGGGATGATCTTGAAAGCTGGCAAATTTCGTGCCGGTGTACTGGGTGCGGTAGCCGTTGGGGCTAGCGGTGCCTTCCGCGGCGGCAATCGTGTCGAGAAAGGCTTGGACTCGACGTTCGGGCCCGATGGTATCGAGTCTGGTATCCTCTCTGGGATCTGGTGAATTCAGGGTTGCAGTTTCGGGTTCCGGTGAACCCTCGATGTTATCCTCTCTCGCGTCTGGTGAGTTGAGCGCTGCAACGGACGGCAGGCGTTTCGAGGCGGGCGACCTTTCTGCCCAGACTGATTGTCCCCACACTCTCGCCGTCATTCGACCCAAAAAAAAGCACAAACAGATGCACAAAGTCCAAGAGAGTATAAAACGGAGGCGTTTGGACAGTTGCCTGCGCTGCTGCACCGGCCACCCGTGCAGGGGGATGGTTGCGGGCAAGATTCCCGTTTGCTGGCCGAAGGCGAACAGCGATTTCAGGGCTAGCAAGGTTTGCTTGTAGAAACCGGGTGCAAGTTTGCTCACCCTCATTGCTGCGGCGAAAGTCTCGACATCTGTCAGAGTCACTTCTGCCAGCGGTTTTTCTACAAACAGCCGAAAACGGTGGGCCGCCTGCCAGCTAAAGCGCTTGCTGCGGGGGGATTTGCGATCGACCCACAGGCGAATTAGCTCGATGTCTGAAAGGGGTTGCAGATGGCTTTCCCGATGTTCTGGTGCGTACAATACTACCTCCTGATATCACTTATTGTTGAAGGTTCCCACTTAGAACGGGTCAGGAACCTCAGCCTAAAGGCATGAGGCTTGAAGGAGAAATCTAACAAGCCGTTCCCCTAGGGCCGAGCGTCTTAATTGACTACGTTTTTTGAGTCACGACACCCGCTTGATGCGTAGCTAGTCCCTCGCTCTGTCGCTAGCGGTT
>NZ_JAUBTO010000247.1:0-7195 GCF_036702495.1 Microcoleus sp. C2D2
AGCCGTGTGAGGCGAAAGTCTCAAGCACGGTTTTGTAGGAGAGTTCGGGGAGGCGACTTCTCGTTCGACTCCAGCGGATTAGCTATACTTTTAGGTTACGATCTAATTTGGGTGGCCCAATTAACCCATCGCCCTCAAGCAATTAAGGCATCGCTAGATTCGCGTCGTTCCCTACGGCGTGGTCGCAGAAGTCGGCACACACGATATCGTCAAGCGCGATTTTGTAACCGGACACGTCCTAAAGGTTGGTTAGCTCAAGGCCTTCGACACCGCGTAGAAACAACCTTAACTTGGGTCAACAAATTATCAAGACTTGCATCAGTCAGAACGATATTTCAAGAATTAGTCAGATTCGATCTACAGCAGATAGAAAATCCAGAAATTTCAGGGAGCGAGTATCAGCAGGGTGTGTTAGCTGGTTACGAAGTCCGTGAGTATCTGCTCAATAAATGGGAAAGACGATGTGCTTACTGTAGCGTAGAAAATGTACCGCTACAGGTTGAGCATATTCAGCCTAGGGCGTCGGGTGGAACTAACAGGGTATCTAATTTGTGTTTAGCTTGTGAGCCTTGCAATACCAAGAAAGGCACTCAGGATATCAAGATATTCCTAGCAAAAAAGCCCGATGTTTTGAAGAAAATCTTGGTACAGGCTAAGCGCCCATTAAAAGATGCCTCTGCTGTCAATTCAACCCGATGGGCTTTGTTTAATCGCCTAAAAGAGACAGGTAAAGTGATTGCCACGGGTTCTGGTGGGTTAACCAAATTCAACCGAATACGGTTGGAATTACCAAAAACCCACTTCTTTGATGCTGCTTGCGTTGGTGATACGCCCTCTATTTCTGTACTAGCAAATCAGCCCCTAAACATCAAAGCCACGGGGCATGGTTCAAGGCAGATGTGTCGCACAGATAAGTTTGGATTTCCTTCTCGGTATGTTCCTAGATTCAAGTTTGTCAAGGGTTTCCAGATAGGCGACATTGTAAAAGCCGTTGTTACTTCGGGCAAGAAGATTGGGACTTATACAGGTAGGGTTGCTGTTCGCTCATCTGGTAGTTTTAATATGTCATCAGCCCAGGGCTTAATTCAAGGAATCAATCACAAATATTGTTTTTCTATTCATCAAAAGGATGGGTACAACTATGGATTTTAAGAGTATTGACGGGACACGCTTGGTATCCCGTGTCCCTTTTCCACGAGCGGGCTAAAGCCACGCTCGTTTCCAATCTCCCGTGAGGTTTCTATGAAAACCCTGTTAAAAAAACTGTTAGTTCCCCACCACTTGGAGTACCTAGCACTGGATAAACATTTTTTAATCCAAGAAACATCTCTCAAAGTGCAGCGATTTGGGGACTGTCCCGAGGAAGTAGTCGCCAGCAACGATGTCCGCATTCCCTTTCCAGAATTGGTGGGAACTGAAGAAATTTTAATCGATCTTTTTGAAAGACGTTTGCCAAATTTTGAATTAAAAGCGATCGCGCGGGTATTAGGAAATGGATCGCGGCTTTATTTTGATATGTATATCGTCGAGTTCACTAATGACGATAATTATCAGAGATTAATTATATTTTTTGACGACGTAACCGACAGGATAGCTTTAGAACAAACTCTAGTCCAAGCTACCAATGAAATGGAGATTTTATTGAGTACCTTAGCCGCTACTAATAATTATGTTGAAAAAATCATTACTTCAATGGCGGAAGTTTTGTTAGTAACAACAGCCTCGGGAAAACTTAAAAAAGTCAATCAAGCGGCTCAAGATTTGTTTGGTTACAGCGAATCAGAATTAGTAGGCCAGCAAATAGACGTTCTTGCCGCTGTTGGCGCATCTTTGCAAGCAGTTAGTCAAGATCCGCCTCAAGAATCTCAAACTAACACCGAAGTAATTTGTAGGGCTAAAAGCGGAGAAAAGCTAACAGTTTCGTTTTCCTGTACGGCGATTTCGACTGACATTCAAGGCATTTCTGGATCGGGGGTCGCTGTTCAAGATTTCGTGTACATCGGCCGCGATGTGACAGATAGACAGCGCGCCCGCAAGCGAAAAATAACTCACTACGTCACCACTGCCATTCTGTAGGCATCCGAAACAATCAAAAAAGTTCTAGCAGCAATTCCTATCGATTCCGGTGCAACCGGAATCGATATCAGCAGTCATCAGTCATCTGGCTGAGGACTAAAAGTGTTGCTAAAGTTAATTAGCAATACTTTTTCGCCAAGACTGATGGAACTTGCTAATTTGTCGGCAAATTTACTATCGCCCTTAAAAGCTGTCGATCGCCACCCTGTGACGGTTGCGCCCGGAGCTTGCCTCGGGGATGCGATCGCCCTGATGCGTCGGGCGATCGACCTTTGTCCGCTGCCTAATTCACCCCATCACTCAAACGAAACGGTAAAAGCATCGATTAGTTGCGTCTTAGTTGTCAATGAAAATCAGCTAGTCGGACTGCTAAGGCCGGAAGATGTGCTGAACTTAGCTACCGAATACGGATGGCAAGGCATGAAAGTTGCCGACGCAATGACGCGGAATTTAATAGTCTTAAAAGAATCAGAATTTACAGATATTTTTACCGCATTTAAGGTATTTTGTCAACACTCGATCGATTGCTTGCCCATTGTGGACGAAGGGGGTCAGGTCGTAGGTTTAGTCAGCGAAAAAAAGATTCGCCCAGCAATGTATAGCTGGATGGAGGCACTGCACCAAGAAGCGGCAAAACTCCAGGAACAATGCGAACTGTTAGACGGCAATTGTGAACTAGAAAAACGAGCCAGCGATCGCAAAAATGCCGAAAATGCCCTGCGGCAGAGCGAGGCGCGCTACCGGGCGATTGTGGAAGACCAAAGCGAACTGATTTGCCGCTACCTCCCCGACGGTAAAATCACTTTTGTCAATCAAGCTTACTGCCGCTATTTCGGCGTGCAACCAGAAGATTTGCTCGGCAATAGCTTTATGCCGCTGATCCCAGAAGCAGACCGAGAAATTTTTCAACATCGATATACTTCTGTGTCTCCCGACAAGCCTATTTTTACTGGCGAACACCGAGTAATTTTGCCGAGCGGGGAAATTGGCTGGCAGCAGTGGATCGATCGCGCTATATTCGACGAGAGCGGACAAATCGTCGAGTATCAAGCAGCAGGTCGGGATGTAACGCAGCTCAAACAAGCAGAAATCGCTTTGCTGGAGCTCAATGCAGAGTTAGAACGGAGAGTCCAGCAGCGGACACAATGGTACGAACTGGCAGTATCGGCGGGCAAAGTGGGGGTTTGGGACTGGAATTTGGAAACCGACGAAATCTACATTGCTCCCTCTTTAAAAGCTTTGTTGGGCTATCAGGACGCAGAGATTGCCAACCGCCTGGAAAATTGGGCGTCTTACGTTCATCCCGACGATCGAGTTGCCGTCTGGGAAGCAGTAAATGCTTATCTAGAGGGTGTGACAGAAAGTTATGAAGTTGAACACCGGATGCTGCGCAAAGACGGCAGCACCTGCTGGATACTTGCCCGCGGCAGCGCGATCCGATCTGCAGACGGCAAGGCTTGCCGCCTGAGCGGGACTGACACCGACATTACCGAGCGCAAATTGACCGAAGAAAAACTCCAAAACTCCGAAGCCGAACTGCTGGCGCTGTTTAATGCCATGACGGATATTGTGCTGGTTTTCGACGCCAGGGGCCGCTACCTCAAAATTGCCCCCACTGCTCCCGAACTGCTGTACAAACCGGCTCCTGAAGTGCTGGGCAAAACCCTCGCCGAAATCTTCCCAGAAGCGGAAGCTAATTTTGCCCTCGGCCACATTCGCCAAACATTGGCATCTGGGCAAACCCACAGAGTTGAATACATGATGGAAATTGGCTGCAAGTTATTCTGGTTTGATGCCAGTATTTCGCCCCTGGATCTCGATCGGGTGATGTGGGTTGCCCGAGACATCACCGCTCGCAAACACGCAGAAGCTGCACTGCAAAAGAGCGAGGAAAAGTTTCGCAACTTATTTGACGATGCTCCGATCGCGATCGGTTTGACAAGCGTGCGCGACTACCGCACTATCAAAGTGAATGAAGCTCACCGCCAGATGTTGGGCTACAGCGATGCGGAGTTGGCGACGATGACTTTTACTCAACTCACGCATCCAGAAGATTTACAAGCAGATTTAGAGCAAGTCAAGCAGCTTGTAGAGGGCAATATTTCTCGCTTCGGGAGCGAAAAACGCTTGATTAAGAAGAATGGCGAGCTGATGTGGGCAAACTTGACGGTGACGCTGATCCGCGACCGCGAGGGAATTCCTCTCTACAGCATGGGGGCGATCGAAGATATCAGTTATCGCAAGCGGGCAGAAATGGAATTGCAGCAGCTAAAAGAACGCCTGCAATTTTTACTGGCTTCTAATCCGGCGGTAATTTTTACTGCCGCACCCACGGGAGATTTTTGTACTACTTACATTAGCGACAACGTTAAGGCAATCGTTGGCTACGATCCCCAAGAAATGTTAGCAGATTCTAACTTTTGGCCGAGCCGGATTCACCCTGAAGATCAGCCACAATTTATAGTAAACTTTTCGGATTTGTCCGATGGCAAAAATTGCATTTGCGAGTACCGCTTTCTGCACCGAGACGGACTTTACCGCTGGCTGCGGACGGAACTGAAACTATTGGTTGACAGCAGGGGCATTCCGATCGAAATTATTGGTTACGCCGCTGATATCAGCAATTCTAAATACGCCGAAATCGCCCTGCAGCAGCAGTGCGAGCGAGAACGCCTCGTGGAGGCGATCGCCCGTCGCGTCCGCCAGTCTTTGCAATTAGAGGAAATTCTCAACACCACGGTTGCCGAACTCCAGCAAGTATTGTTAGCCGATCGAGTTTTGGTTTATCAACTTTTATCCAAAAGCGGCGGGCGAGTAATTGCTGAAGCCGTGGCAGAAGGATGCAGCCAACTTGTGGATAGATGTTTTGGCGAAGAAGTTTGGACGGCCCAAAGTTATCAGCTTTATTTGCAAGGGCGAATTTGTGCGAGATCCGAACTAGATGACCCCTCCCTTACACCTTGTGTGGTGGAGTTTATGAAACAAATTCAAGTTAAGGCAAAGTTAGTAGTGCCGATTATTCAGCACAGCCAACTTTGGGGATTGCTGATTGCCCACCAATGCGAGATCCCTCGTGAGTGGCTAGAATGGGAAATCAATTTATTTCAGCAGTTGGTGAATCAATTAGCGATCGCCATTCAGCAATCTCTACTCTACCAGCAACTGCAAGCTGAACTGAGCGAACGCAAACAAGCGGAAGCAAATTTGAAAAACTCCCTCAAAGAAAAAGAAATTTTGCTCAAAGAAATTCACCACCGCGTCAAAAACAACCTCTGCGTAGTTGCCAGTCTGTTAGAATTGCAATCTAACACAGTTGCCGACCCCCAATTAGCCAAAATGTTTGAAGAAAGTCAGAATCGCCTTTACTCTATGGCTCTGATTCACGAGAAACTGTACCGATCCACTAACCTGGCACAAATTAATTTTGGCGATTATCTCGAAGATTTGGTAAGTAACTTGTTTCACTCTTACAATATTAGCGACAACCGAATTAAGTTGCAGGTATTAGCTGAACCAATTTACCTAAATCTTGAAACCGCTACTCCCTGCGGTTTAATTGCCAATGAATTGGTTTCAAATACCCTCAAACACGCTTTTCCTGATGGCACGACTGGTACAGTTAGTGTAGAATGCTATCAAACTGGCGATCGCGAAATCCACCTCTTCATTAAGGACAACGGCATTGGCTTTCCTCAAAACTTAGATTTTCGGAAAACTAACTCGATGGGCTTTCAAGTTGTCTGCACTTTAACCGACCAGTTAGAAGGAAGCATCGAACTGTCAAGACAAACCGGCACAGCCTTTCACTTAAATTTTAACGAGTTAAGCTACTCTAAAAGGTTTTAAAATTATGAATTTGGCCGCCAAAGCTATTAATATTTTGATTGTGGAAGACGAACTATTAATTGCTAAAAATTTATCCCACAAATTAGAAAGTTTGGGATATCAAATCGTCGGCATCGTTTCTTCCGGAGCCGATGCCATCCAGCGCGCAGGCGAAATGGAACTCGATTTAATTTTAATGGATATAGTCATCAAAGGCGACATTGACGGCATAGAAACAGCAGTAATAATTAATCAAAAATTCGATATCCCAATTATCTATACAACTGCCTATGCCGACGACGAAACTTTGCAGCGAGCCGAAAATACTGGCTCTTACGGCTACCTCCTCAAACCGTTTAAACAAAGAGAACTGCACGCCACCATCAAGATAGCGCTGAGCAAACATCAAGAAGCAGTAAAAATGCAAAAAATAATTGCACTAGCAGCAGCGAAAAGCGAAAACCGCTCGCGTTTTTTTTCAATGGCATACCACGATTTAAACACTCCTTTAACTACTATACAGTTATCGGCTGAAATGCTAGAAGATAGCGAATTGCAGAGGGGTTCAGGAACTATAAATAAAAATGTCGCTCGCATTAAAAAAGCAGTCAGCAATATGAGTGGATTGCTGGAGGATATTTTAATGCTTAACAAAGCAGAATACGGAAAAGTTTCCTTGAATTTAAATCCGATTAATGCGACGAATTTCTGCACCTCTATTTTAGAAGAACTGCAACCTCTCGTCACTGACAAACACCTGATAACTTTCCGCACTCACACAGATACGGTGTACGCCAATCTCGATGCAAAACTCTTGCACCACCTCCTGACTAATTTGCTTTCAAACGCCATTAAATATTCTCCAAACGGCGGCAATGTCAGTTTAGAATTAAGCTGCGAAAACCAGCAAATAATTTTTTGCGTTCGAGATGAGGGAATTGGAATCACAGCGGAAGATCGAGAAAAACTATTTCAGCAGTTTGAACGGGGTGCTAATGTAGGCAAGATTAAAGGTTCGGGTTTGGGACTCTGCATTGTCAAACACATAGTTGACCTGCACGGCGGTACCATAAGTGTGGAAAGTGCGATCGGCAAAGGTACTACATTTATTGTGACGCTGCCTTTTTTAGCCATTAGTCAGGAGTCATTAGTCATTAGTCATTAGTCATTAGTCATTAGTCATTAGTCATTAGTCATTAGTCATTAGTCATTAGTCATTAGGACTGAAAAATAAATAACTTGATGGATTGTCGGATATAATCAAAAACAGCGCCCTGATTGCTATTTTCTCTAA
>NZ_JAUBTO010000248.1:0-7126 GCF_036702495.1 Microcoleus sp. C2D2
CCCATCCCACAAGAGTTATTTTTTCTTGTGGGATGGGCCGAAGAGCCCGTCCTATTTATTTTTGCAAGAGGTCTAATACCTAGAAGGTAGCAAAGAAGACTTTTCAAACATCCTCTTAAACCTCGCCCCACACCTGGGGCACTTGGACAACAACCTCAACCGATGCTTCTCACACCCTGCCGTTGGCTTGAACTGCCACTTCATCCGATAACAAGGGGACTCGGCATAAGGAGAAGCGATCGCTCATTCATTGCCTCCCAACTTCTCCAGCAATGTCTGCCACCCATCAATCTGCTGCTGTAATTGCTGCTTGGGCGATCGCGCTTGGCAAGATGAGGAAATGCGATCGCCTTTCGTCGATTTTAGATACACAAATTGCTGCTGTTGTCTCACGCCTCGAAGCTTCTCCCCGTTGCGTGCAAGTGCGAGATTTAGGCGATCGCTGGGGTTCCTGCGGGCACAAGGGAGATTTATATTTTCATTGGCCAGTGGCGATGCTACCGCGAGTGATGATTGAGTATCTGGCGATTCGCGAAATGGTGCATTTGATTGAACCGCACCACAATCATGCGTTTTGGGATAGAGTCGAGCAGATTTTGCCAGATTCCTTTGAAACGCAAGCGCTGGTTAGCTGAGAATGGCGTGAATTATGACCTTTAGCGATGGAGGAAAAGTGGAGGCGATTTTTCTGTTTATTTGCAGCCAGCACACAAATAATTTGGCAAGCGGCAATTCACGAGTGCAGTCAACTGCTGTAGCGGTTCGATGCGTCGGGGTGTTTGTGTTGTCGGATTTTTAATGCCGATCGACCCATCGGCTCATCCGATCGATAAAAGTACGATCGCCCAAGCTATTTTTAAACTGAATAACAACAGGGAATGGTGATTAGCTATGATGGCAAATCTCTCGGCGCGCTGCTATGCGGGCGATCGCGATTTAGATGCGATCGCCCATTTAATCAATACTTGCGAAGAAGTCGATCGACTCGATCAAGGCACTTCCATCTCGGAACTACAACAAGAATTTAACGCACCGTCCCTAGATGTAGCGCGCGATATCCGCCTTTGGGAAGATGCGGAGGGAAAATTAATCGGTTTTGCTCAGTTGTCGCTTTCTGAACCGGGCGAAGTAATTGACGGTTGGCTGCGGTTTCGCGTCCGCCCCGACGCGCGCGGAGGCGATGTGGAAGCAGCCGCGATCGCCTGGGGTGAAGTGCGGATGCGCGAGGTGTCTGCGATGCGGGGCGGGCGCGTGAAGCTGCGAACCTACGCTCGCGCTGAGGATTGCGATCGCATTTCTGTGCTGGCAAGTTGCGGTTTTAAGGTTGATCGCTATTTTTGCCGCATGGCGCGATCGCTCTCTGAACCGATCCCAGAACCGCACTTTCCCGAAGGTTTCGCGCTGCGTCAGTTCCCCGGCGAACAGGATGCGGCAGCTTGGGTAGAAATGTTCAACCAGTCGTTTATCGATCACTGGAATCATCGCGATTTAACGGTAGATAAATTTAAGCACGAGTTAGCTAAACCCGATTACAGAAATGATTTAAACTTGATTGCTGTTGCTGATGACGGCACATTTGTCAGTTTTTGTTACTGCGAGATTAGTGTGCAAGAGTGCGATCGTACCGGGCGCAATGAAGGCTGGATTGCTTCTCTCGGCACTCGGCGCGGCTTCCGCAAAATGGGATTGGGACGAGCGATGTTGCTGGCTGGTTTGCATCGACTGAAAGCTGCCGGTGTGGCTACTGCTATTCTCGGCGTCGATGCTGAAAATTCCTCAGGTGCATTGCATCTTTACGAGTCTGCTGGCTTCCACAATATTCGCGACAGCATTTCTTATGTTAAGGATGTTTGATCGATGTTACAGTTCGCGATCGCACTCCCACCCTAGAAACCGGGTTTTTTACCGCATCTGCGGGTTGCAGCGACATATTTTCCTGAACAAACCCGGTTTCTCGCCACTCGACGCGACGATCGCACTCCCACCCTAGAAACCGGGTTTTTTACCGCATCTGCGGGTTGCAACGACATATTTTCCTGAAAAAACCCGGTTTCTCGCCACTCGTGTAAGTTTTATCTAAAAAACTTTTCCCACCCCCTTGACAACTGTGTATTACGTATGTAGTATAAAAGTATGGAAAGCACAGGACAAGCAAAAACTTGTATTTTCCGTACCGCTGCTGAACCTTGAAAACTGAATAAACGATCGAAATTTTAAGGAACATCAATTTGAAAGTCTTGTAACAGAGACTGAATTGTCATGTTGTGACTGTACACCACAGTGTTCGGCTACAAACTGACTCAATCTGAGCCAGATATTGTACCGAATCAGCCTCATTTAAACGAATTTAATGCGGATGCAGAACAGACAAGTTCTGCCCAAGTCGAAGCAACCAAAAAGGCTAAGGAAATCCGCAATGTCAAACAAGCTTATCACTTAGAACGGCGTTTATTTCAGTAAAGATTATCAGATTTCGTGAATCTTTACCGATACTGGCAATTTGCCAAGTCTCACAAAAAGCCAAGATCGAGAGCAGATAAGCTACTAATCCAAAATCCAAAATTGCTCTAGGAGGTATCGGTAATGGTTCACATTCGTTTTGAAGGACGTTCCTACGATCTGGCAGAAGACCAACTGGGCATCTGGGCCGGAATGAGCGACAAGGCTATTCAGGAACGTCTGGCAAATCATTTTGATGTCAAGAGCGATCGCTTCGAGTCTTACGTTCTCGATCGCCGTCCCAGCGGTGATTTAATTGTCCGCCCAGAAGCTGTTTACGGCTAGAAATTCACTGAAAGCACGTATTAGGCAGCGCACCCCAACTAAAGAAGCTTACAAACTGGAAACGTTCGACTTAAAATCGAATTGTAGGTTCAATTCCTACTTGCCGCGAGGCTGAAAGAAAGCTTCTCTGACTTGTGCGCTGCCTTTTATAGCTGAATTTTTTATATCTATCCGGCGCTTAAAAGTTCCACTTCGCGCCCCAACAAAGGAAGCTTACATACTAGCTGATTGGTATAGCAATTCCTTCATAAGGAAAAGGTCGCGGGTTCAACTCCTGCGTATGTGCAAACGGCTTTCTTAACTTGCGCGAAGTGACTTTTAATGCTATAAGCTCTTGTTGTTAATTCAGGATAAGAATTAAGTAATCCTGTTTGTATTGAAGACTTCCGTCCTCAAAAATAAATTGGGTATTAGCCATGAGAAAAAGACTGGCAATTTACCGATCGCCCAAGGAGATAGACAGTCTGATTCATGCCTTCCAAGAAGGCAACCTGTCGCGAAGTCAATGGACGCACGAAGCACATTTAACCGTTGCCCTGTGGTATCTGTGTTATGACTCGGAGCAAGAAGCAATCAATGCGATTCGCAATGGTATTAAACGTTACAATTCGGTTCAAGGAATTGAAACCACAAAAGATAGCGGGTATCACGAAACACTAACGATGTTTTGGGTGCGAACTATTCGCCGGTATCTCGCCGATGAAAGCCAAAATCGCTCGATCGTACATCTGGCTAACGGTTTGATTGCAAAATATGCCGATCGCACTTTACCATTTCGCTATTACACGCGCGAGCGCCTGATGTCTTGGGAAGCTCGGATTAATTGGGTGGAACCAGACAAAAGAGCGATCGACTTAGAACAAGTTTCCCAGAAATAATTGAAAATAGCAGTTGTTGCCGCGCCCCAATTCGGAGAGCTTACATACCAACCTGAAAAGGTTATAAAAAAAAAGCTCGCCCAACTTGCGCGGTGACTATTACATTCATTGCCAAGTGTGCAACAACTGCCACCGCTGATTTTTGGATATTCCTTACAATCCAAAATCGAAAAACGAAAAACGAAAATCGAAATGGGAGGTAGCACCAATGGATGTATTAGAACGCGATTTACGTTTGGAAATGCTCAACAGTCTGCTCACCACTCCTCACCGTCAACTGGAAAAGGTGGCAGAAATTCACAAGTTAATTATCGAATTAGACCCAATATTTTACGGCCATTTAGCAGTGTGGTATCAACGTCACGGCGACGTGCGCGATCACAAGGAAGTTTTTGCCGGAAATTTGCTGACTTCGGCGCTGACGGAACACCGAGATGCCGGTTTTATGATGCTGCAAGAGTTCCCTCCCTACGAGGTTTCGCGGATTGTGGACTTTATGAAGCAGCACCAGAATAAGGTGCCCCGCAGCGCGCGCACTGCTGTCACTCGCTATCTGAAATCGCGGGAAAAGAATGCACAGTTTTTCGATCGCGCAGCCATCCGCAACCGCAAGGCGATGAAGCATTTGTACGCAACGCTGCACGTCAAGCCGAGCGATCGCGCTAATGCTATCCTGTTTAAAGACAATCCGCCGTCCGACTCTCTGGCATTCGTTTTGAAGCAGTTGGCAAAGGCGGCGACACCTGCGGAACAGGCGAATTTGATTGTTGAGTACAAGATTCCGTATACGATCGCAGTTGGTGCGATCAAACAGCTAACGCCAACGGTTTTGGCCGCGCTGATTAACTCGATGTCGCCGCAGGAAGTCATCAACAATTTGAAATCGATTCGGTCGCGCGGCGCGATGGATCACCCGGAAGTCAAGCAGTTGATTGACTCGAAGCTGGATGAAGCGGCAAAGTGCGATCGGGTTTCTGCTTACAAAGCGAGTGTGGCGGGCGCGGGCGCGAACTTCGACGCAGCAACGGCGGCGAAGCTGGAAGCGGTGACAAACGAACAGGTGAAGAAGCGCGGCAAGATTGCTAAAGCAACCGGTTTGTTGATTGACAAGTCGGGAAGCATGGAAAGTGCGATCGACGTTGGAAAGCGTCTCGCTGCTTTGATTTCCGGCATTTCCGAGGCTGCACTGTTCGTTTATGCCTTTGACACCATGCCGTATCCAGTGCAAGCAAACGGCAGCGAATTGACAGACTGGGAACGCGCTTTCAAACACATTCGCGGTGGCGGCGGCACAAGTTGCGGTTGCGCGGTGGAAGCAATGCGAATTAAAAAGCAGGTTGTCGAGCAATTCATTATCGTAACAGATGAAGGCGAAAACTCTTCACCTTACTTCGTGGATGCTTACCCGAATTACTGCCGCAGTTTGGGGGTAAATCCTGATGTTCTGATTGTGCGAGTTGGTGATTGGTGCGAAGATGTTGAGAAGCACTTAAAGGACAAACAAGTATCGGTGGAAACATTTACGTTTGCGGGTGATTATTACTCCTTGCCGAATTTAGTGCCGATGTTGAGCCGTCCTTCGCGGCTGGAATTGTTGATGGAAATTCTCGACACGTCGCTGCCTGTGAGGGATGACAAGTGATAGAATGGGATTGCCCGTCAGTTATGCTGGTGCGCAATCCTGATTTTATTATCGGATATGAACATAGTCCATGAACAAAAAACGACCGGATAATAGGCTAATAATTTATGATAATACAAACCAGCTTCCTTATGGAGTCCAAGTCGCGGTTATTCTTGATGAAACAGATAATTTTGACTTTGCTGGCGAAGCTTCTCTACTACTTGACGATAAACAGTCTATTGTCCGTGTAGTCCCGGGAAAAGATACACTATAATGGACGAATTTCGCAAAAGCTCGATCTCTATGTGGAATGGTTTGCAACTGTGGAGGAAGCTGAAGAAAAAAAATCTAAACTATTACTAGCTCTACTTTGGGCTGCCATATCTAGAAAACATCCACTGCTTCTTGACTACCAGACTTCACTTATCTACGATCGCACCCAACATGGCGGAACCATAGGTGGAGTAAGCGCTCAGTTACATTTGAAGATGAATAGCTGTAGATTAGTGGAGCTTGTCAACGAAATTTTTTCTGATGAGAATATCGAGGTGGAGGAGAAACTCTTGGTATCTATGGAATTGTTTACATCAGCAAGATTAGAAACAAGTGATCGTGCTAAGTTCGTTGGACTTGTCTCTGCTCTTGAACCACTAGCTCAACCAGAGCATTACGCCAATCAAGAACTTGAGAAGTTAGTTAATAGTTTTGTCAAGCAGTTAACTGATACATCGATTCCAGACAACATCAAGCGATCGGTAGAGGGTCGGATTCGTGCTCTGAAGAAAGAATCAATTTCTCAAGCAATGCAGCGTATTGTGCAGGAGTCTATTCCGGCACATGAAAAAGCTGTTAGTATCATCAAAGATGCCTATAACATTCGCAGCACAATTTTACATGAGGGAGCAACAGATGCGGACTTAGAACAAAAAAGCAATGAGATTGAAAATATTATCAGGCAAATATATTCTCACCGCCTTAAGCGTGATTTGTTCATTTCTCCTCAAAAATAAGCCAGGTATCGCCATTATTTAGCTAATAGGATATTGTAAACAAGTGGAGAATCTTTCGCAAATTATACTACATTTTAGCTGTGGATAGACAAGAGCGATCGCGCTTAAGCTAAACTAGAATTATAGTCAATCAAACAGGTACAACCTCATGGCTAACATAAAAACCGATCTTTTCCTCCCTGATACACTCTATAACCAAGTATCCATCCTGGCAAATGAGATGCAGATTCCTGAAAAACAACTGTTTATTCTAGCAATAGAAGACTACTTGCGTCGCCATCATCAACAAGAACTCCTCAAAAGCATCAATGAAGCGTATGCAGATGGACTAGATCCGTCAGAAAAAGTTATGTTGGAGGGAATGCGTCAACATCATCGATATTTGGCAGAAACAGAATGATAATTCGTCAGGGAGATATCTACTGGATAGATTTAGGACAGCCAATAGGTTCGGAACCCGGTTATCTCCGTCCTTATGTCGTGATTCAAAACGATGTCCTGAACAGTTCCCAAATCAGAACTGTAATTGTTTGTGCATTGACTACTAATCTCAGACGAGCTAAGGCGATGGGTAATGTATTACTTGAAGCCGGAGAAGCTAATCTAGGAGACCAAAGTGTAGTGAATGTGTCTCAAGTTTTGACAGTAGATAAAGCTTTCTTGGTAGATAAAATTGGCAGAGTTTCTCAGGATAGAGTCCGACAAATTCTAGCAGGGTTAGCACTTGTAACTAAGCCAATGGAAATAGATTCAGTTGACACTCCCCTGCCTAAAGGCGAGGGGATTCTTGGATCAGCCAGTCGATTTGCTCATTGATGTCACCATCAGCG
>NZ_JAUBTO010000249.1:0-6844 GCF_036702495.1 Microcoleus sp. C2D2
AGGGGAGTAGGTTAGTAGGGTTTGCTTACAACGCCCTCAAGGAGGCTTTTTATAGCGAATATAGTTCGCGGTTATTGCTAGTCGATTACGACTTGCTGGCACAAAAACCGGATAAAGTTTTGGCTTTAATTTATCAATTTCTGGAGGAGGAACCGTTCAATCATGATTTTGAAAATGTCCAATATGATGCACCAGAATTTGACGAGCGACTCAACCTGAAAGGGCTGCATACAGTCCGTTCCAAGGTCGAGTTGCGCTCGCGCCAAACGATTTTACCGCCAGATTTATTTACCCAGTTTAATCAGTTGTCTTTTTGGACAAATCCTAGCAATAGTTTGGCGAACTTGATTGTTCCCCAGCCCGTAGAAGCAACGGTTAAATCTTAGTTTCCCTCTTTAAGGGACGAAAGTTTCACTCACTCAAGCAACACAACAGGAAAAAAATCAAATGACAAACTTCACCGTTAACCAAACTACTGATGACGGCACTGGCTTAACCTCAGGCACTCTCAGTTATGCAATTCTGCAAGCCAACCAACTCGCAGGGGATGACACCATTACAATCAATAACGATGTCCGTTTCACTGGGGTAGTAAAGACGCTGGTGAACAGCAACATCACTATTGTGGGCAACAACCACAGCATCAGCGGCGATGCTAATAATAACGGCATCAACGACAATGGCGACGTGCGCTCATTATTCATTCTGTCGGGAACCGTCGGTATTTCTAACTTAACCATCACCAACGGACGGGCTAAAGGCGGAGATAGTAATCCAGGCGGCGGCGGCGCTGGCATGGGCGGCGGCTTGTTTATCTATGATGGCAATGTTACCCTCACCAATGTCGGCTTTACTAATAACGCTGCCCAAGGCGGTAGTGGCAATGTTAGTGGACTGAGTGTTGGTGGCGGCGGTATGTTTGGCGATGCTGGCGGTGCCGGGGGCGGCGGGCTGTTTGCTGGTAGCACTGACAGCAACGGTGGCTACGGCGGTAACGGCAACTACGGCGGCGGTGCTAACGGTGGCTTCGGCGGCGGCGGCAACCCCGGTGTTGGCGGCGGCTTCGGCGGCGGCGGCGGCGGTAACGGCAACTTCGGCAACGGCGGCAACGGCGGCTTTGGCGGCGGCGGCGGCAAGGCCGGCGACTACGGCTTTGGTGCCGGCAACGGCGGCTACGGCGGCGGCGGCGGTCGCGGCAACGGCCCGTCAGCTAGCTTCGGCGGCGGTGCCGGCGGCAACGGTGGCGGCGGCGGTGCTGGACTAGGGGGTGGTATTTTTGTCCGCACAGGCTCTTTAACCCTCAACAACACCAGCTTTACCAACAACACGGCGAATGGCGGCACAGGTATTAACTCAGGTCAAGGCTTAGGTGGGGCAATCTTCATCATGCAGTCCACCACCAATACCAACGGCAAAAACCAGGGAATGCCCACCACCCTTGGCACTATAGATTTTACGGGTTCGTCTACCTTCAGCGGCAACAGTGCGGCTAACGATGCGGGGACACTCACTAATAACGATGATGTTTATGGCACACAAAAACCTCCCAGCAACCAACCCCCCGTAGCTGTTGACGACAGTGCTTCCACATTCTTTGGGACTCCCGTCAACATCCCAGTTAGTACCCTACTGGCAAATGATACCGATGTCGATGGCGACCCCCTCAGCATCACTGCTGTCAGCGGTGCTACCAACGGTACTGCTTTCCTGAACAATAACGGCACACCCAGCAATACCGCAGATGATTTCGTTTCCTTTACCCCAAATCTTCTGTTTTTTGGTAATGGCAGCTTTAACTACACCCTCAGCGATGGTAGCCTGACTGATACTGCTACAGTGACTGTGGCTGTCGGTCTGAACCTGTTTGGCACTATTTTTCCGGATTACCTGGTTGGCACCATCGGTAACGACATTATCAACGGCGGTAATGGCAACGATACCATCTACGGCGGCGCAGGTAACGATAGCCTCTCTGGCGAGAATGGCAACGACATCTTGTATGGCGATGGACTGATGGATGGCGGCGCGGATAACGATACCCTGACGGGTGGTAATGGCAACGATACTCTCAAAGGCGGTGGCGGTACTGATTACCTCTCTGGTGGTAATGGCAACGACCTGCTTTATGGTGGTCTTGGCAGTGATTTCCTCACAGGTGGCAACGGTAACGATTTATTTGCCTTTGCTGCCGGGGAAGGGACTGATACCATTACTGATTTCTCTGACGGTAATGATTACATTGGTCTGTCCGGCGGTTTAAGCTTTGGTCAACTGTCCTTCTCTGGCAGCAACATCATTATTACCAGCACCAATGAAATCCTGGCAACGCTGACGGGTATTAATACCACTACCCTCACATCTGCTGATTTCTTAACGGTCTAGGATTATAGCCTTTTTGGGTGATTGGTGATGCGATCGCATTTGAGATTAAAAAAAATGCGATCGCATTTTCGTCCATAAAGCCTATTTAATCAAAGGCGCTTAAAACAACAGGAATCACCCCATACCTCCAAAAATCCATTTGCGATCGCGCCCAACGATTTTACCGCCAGATTTATTTACCCAGTTTAACCAGTTGTCTTTTTGGACAAATACTAGCAATAGTTTGGCGAATTCGATCGTTCCCGGGCCCATAGAAGCAACGGTTCAATCCTAGTCCCCCTTTTTAAGGGACGAAAGTTTCACTCACTCAAACAGTAACAAAGCGATCGCTATATAATCCATTTTGCCCAAGCAAAAATTTAGACAACTGCCTAAGCGAGCAGACATCAAGCCAGTTTTAATCCTCAAACGCAGACGGTGCAGGGAACTATTTGACTGCGTTTTCTTAACCTCAATGCTAATTATTTATTAAATAAAGTCGCAATTAAATAAAGTCGCACCATGTCGCGCCTGTGGGAGCATTCAACGTTCCAGGGTCACAAATCAAAGCTAATTAGTCTTTTTTAAACCAACAACCAATGCAAACCCCTGCTTCTGCCCCTAGTGGACTAGAAATCAACGCTTCTAAGCAATTCGGCTCTTGGCTATGCGAGCAAAATCTCAGCTTGGGATTCACAACCTATCAAACCAACCGCCTTTTTTTCCTTGGTAGCCAAGCGAACGGACAACTCAAGCTCAACGAAAGACTATTCGACAAACCAATGGGGCTATATCTAGCAGGCAAAAGCCTCTACATGACTACCCGCTACCAACTCTGGCATTTTGATAACTTCTTGGGTAATGGCCAAAAGTACAAAGAATGCGATCGCCTTTATGTCCCCCGCACCGCTTACACTACAGGCGATGTCAACGCCCATGAAGTAGTCTTAGACGATGCCGGAAAATTGATTTTTGTCAATACCGACTTTAGTTGTTTAGCCACCCTCAGCCCAGACTACAACTTTGTCCCCATTTGGCAACCGCCCTTCATCTCCAAACTCGTCGCCGAAGACCGTTGTCATCTAAATGGGTTAGCAATGGTAGAGGGCAAACCCGCTTATGTCACTGCCTGTAGTACCACAGATACAGCCGCCGGGTGGCGCAATCATCGCCATGACGGGGGAGTCGTCATCGACGTTACCCAAAAGGAAATCATCGCCACAGGCTTATCCATGCCCCATTCTCCCCGTTGGTATCAGGGGAAATTATGGTTACTTAATTCTGGCACAGGGGAATTAGGCTACATCGAGGATCGTCAATTCCATCCCATCACCTTCTGCCCTGGATTTGTGCGTGGATTAGCCTTTTGGCAAAACTTCGCCTTTGTGGGACTGTCTCAACTACGTTCCCAGACTTTTACCGGATTAACCCTAGAAAACCGCTTAAATTCCCAAGGAAATCGCCCCCAGTGCGGCTTAATGGTAATTGACTTGCAGACAGGCACAGCCCTGCACTGGCTATATTTTCAGGGAGTAATTGAAGAACTATTTGATGTCGCAGTTCTGCCTGGGGTGCTACAACCCCAAGCAATTGGTTTACAGTCAGACGAAATTCAGCGCCTAGTCACATTTCCCAACAGTGGCGGCATTGTCACCACCAAACCCACTGCCAAACGTCCCAGTTTAGGTGCAACCCCCCCCGTCGCTGGTTTACCCACACAACAAATTACCCCCCTTAATCCCCCCGAAGAAAGGGGGGAAATCAGACAATCTAGTTCCCTCCCCGAAGAAAGGGGGGAAATCGGACAATCTAGTTCCCTCCCCTTAACAAGGGGAGGGTTAGGGAGGGGTAATCCCAGGACTAATAGTGAGGCAGCCTTTTCAAGGGGGGAGCAAATCCATTACCAACGGGTGTATCACCTCAACAGCAGCAACGCCCTCGACTACAATCACCTTACCTATCCCAACCTGCAAAAACGCTGGCAAACTCAACCGCCCCAAGGTGAATTAACCGGGCTTTCTGCTTCGCTAGACGGTGCAATAGTCGGCTTTGCCATCAGCGAACGTTTAAACCCACAACAAGCCGAAATCATCTCCCTATTCGTCTTACCCGAATACCGTAGTCAAGGAATTGGCACTCGGTTACTCGCCTATTTAGAACGAGAATTAGCCCAACAGGGATGTGTTGAAATCATCCTCAGCTATTCAACCAGTACGCTCACCAATGTAGCTTTAGAACCGCTACTGCAAAAGCTACATTGGCAACCACCCCAAATTAACTTGGTGCTAGGCAAAACCGCTACAGAAAAAATTGCCCCAGCCCCTTGGTTAAACAAGTATCCCCTACCTCCAGCCTTTGAGGTGTTTCCTTGGTTAGATGCGGGTTTATCCCTGCCGCCTAATGTCGAGGCACACCGCTTAGAACCCCTAAATAGCTTGGGATTGCGCTATCGGGGGGAGGTAATTGGTTGGGTGTTAACCCATCGGGTAGCACCTGACACAATTCGCTATACCACTGTTTCAATTGCGGAAGCATTTGAGAAGCGGGGGCGAGGGGTTTCGCTGTTAGCGTCAGCGATTCGTCGTCAAGTTGACAGTGGTGTTCCCTACCTAACGGGTTCGGTTTCTTACCGTTATCCGCGTTTGTTGAAATTTGTCGAACGACACCTGACTCCCTATTTGACTGGGGTGGGGGAAGTGCGGCAAACGAGTAAGTTGATTAACCCTACACTTGAATCAAGAGAAAACTAACATGGCTGACCCGAATTTTAAAGCTCCAATTACCAACCCCTTCGGACTGACAGATACGGGGTCTTATCCTACACCCATCTTTGCCGATATCGATGGCGATGGGGACTTAGATGCTTTTGTGGGTAATAGTGCAGGCAATACCCTGTTCTACCGCAACAGTGGAACTGCCACGGCTCCCACCTTCACCCTGGAAGCCACTAACCCCTTTGGACTGACGGATGTGGGGTCTTATGCCAACCCCACCTTTGCCGATATCGATGGCGATGGGGACTTAGATGCTTTCGTGGGGAATTATGATGGAAATACCCTGTACTACCAGAACACGGGTACTGCGAGTAGTCCCAGCTTTGCAGCCCCCCTCACCAACCCCTTCGGACTGACGGATGTGGGATCTTTGTCCTCCCCCACCTTAGCTGACCTTGATGCGGATGGCGACTTGGATGCTTTTGTGGGTAATCGTGCAGGCAATACCCTGTTCTACCGCAACAGTGGAACTGCCACGACACCCACCTTCACCTTTGAAGCCACCAATCCCTTCGGATTAACGAATGTGGGGGGTTCTGCTGTTCCCACCTTTGCTGATATCGATGGCGATGGGGACTTAGATGCTTTTGTGGGTAATCAGAGCGGCGATATCCTGTTCTTTGGTATTAACGATGCCCCAACAGGTTCACCCACTGCGACGTTAAGCAACACACCAGAAGATACTGCCATTAATATTACTGCGGCTGACTTATTAACAGGTTTTACGGATGTGGATGCGGGTGATATCCTCTCAGTTACCAACTTAACTGCGACTAACGGTGCATTGGTAAATAACAACAATGGGACTTATACCTTCACCCCAACTGCCAACTTTAATGGTGCAGTTAATCTGACCTACAATGTCACTGATGGCACAGCAACCTTAACTGGACAAACCCGCAGTTTCTCTGTTACCCCCGTTAACGATGCGCCTGTTGCTGTTGATGACAGTGCTTCCACATTCTTTGGTACTACCATCAACATCCCAGTTAGTAGCCTACTAGCTAATGATACCGATATCGATAGCACCTCGCTGAGTATCACTGGTGTCAGCGGTGCTAGCAACGGTACTGCCGTCCTGAATAATAACGGCACAGCCAACAACACCGCAGATGATTTCGTTTCCTTTACGCCAAATCTTCTGTTCTTTGGTAATGCCAGCTTTAATTACACCCTCAGCGATGGTAGCCTGACTGATACTGGTACAGTTACTGTAGCCGTCGGTGTCAGCATCAACGGCGGTAGCGGTGCGGATAACCTGCTTGGCACTATTGGTAACGACATCATCAACGGCGGCAATGGCAACGATACTATCTACGGCGGCGCAGGTAACGATAGCCTCTCTGGCGAGAATGGTAACGACATCTTGTATGGCGATGGACTGATGGATGGCGGCGCGGGTAACGATACCCTGACCGGTGGTAATGGCGACGATACTCTCAAAGGCGGTGGCGGTACTGATTACCTCTCTGGTGGTAATGGCCAAGACCTGCTTTATGGTGGTCTTGGCAGTGATATCCTCACGGGTAACAATAATAACGATATATTTGCCTTTGCTGCCGGGGAAGGGACTGATACCATTACTGATTTCTCAGACGGTAATGATTTGATAGGACTCTCCGGCGGTTTAACCTTTGGTCAACTGTCCTTCTCTGGCAGCAACATCATTATTACCAGCACCAATGAAATCCTGGCAACGCTGACGGGTA
>NZ_JAUBTO010000250.1:0-6819 GCF_036702495.1 Microcoleus sp. C2D2
GATTCTATCAGACCTATACTTTGAAGTTTCTCCCATTGATTGTCGGGGTCAATCAGCTCTTTGATTTCACTTAACATGGTTGTGATGTCGGATTTCTGAGCGACCGCGATCGTTCTCTCTCTTTTTTAGTCGAATAAGCTGTATGTGTAAATCCCGAAAATCCTTGACTAATTGCTTGTTTAAACAACTCTTCTACTCTAGCATACAGGGATGCCTGGTTCTTTTTTAACGTGATTACATAATCTCCTCCCTGTGAGACAATTGACTTCACAATTGACCTCTGACAGCCCATCGCATCAATCGTGACAATGCTGACGTTTAATTCTAATACTTTGAGTAAAGCCGGAATAGCTGTGATTTCATTAGATTTTTTATCAACTTTAACTTGTCCTAAAACTAATTTTTGACTGGTCGCCCAAGCACTGACCATATGAATTGCTTTTTTATCTCCCCCCCGAGCGTAAGAATGGCGAAGAGTTTTGCCATCAATTGCGATTACTTCTCCTGGATTGAAGCAACTAATAGATTGAATCCAGCTCAAAAAACATTTCTGAAATTCCTCGGGTTTGAGCCGAGAAAATACTCGCGCAATTGTGTCATGTGAAGGTATGCCATTCGGTAATTCTCAGAATTTCTTTAACCATTCATATTTAGCTCGACCGTAACTTTCGATATCCACCCATGTATCAGCACCGCAAATCACGGCACAAATTGAGATGGTGATAATATCAATTAATTGATGATGTTTCGTCCGCTCAATTCTTGGATATTCTAAGTCGCAAAAATGGTCAGCAATAGTAATTTTAGGTTTGAGTTTCATAATGGTAAACTCTAATTAAATGTTTTTGGGTACTCAATAATTATTCTCCAATATACCATATTCTGTTAACATAAAATTTAGATGCGTTCGCCCTGGAGCAAGAAATAAGCGACTTCGAGCCGGGTGGGATGATAACTATTTGACTAAGATCCTCGCTGTTGCAGTTAACTAAATTCTCACGAATAACTCATTAATAACTATTATACAACTTGTAAACAGTGGTTGTAATCTTTTTATGGTCTCAAAATTAGCATTAAGTAAAAACCACCATTAATCAGTTCTTATTTTCTTGCAAAAGTCATTACAAAGCGTATCTGTAGCTTCTAAAAATACTGAATTTATATCACAATATACTCACCACTGATAAACAGTGTTCAATAAGATGCGTTCCCCCTGGCTCAAAGAATGAATCAACTGGACATGAGATGAGACTGAGCAGGAGTTTTCTCCAGGCTAATTTAGATTGCTGAATCTTTATCCTGTACGATCGCCCTTAATCCCTGTTCCACCCATATAATACTTGAGGGTGGCGTGAGTTATTGGTTCCCGGAACGAAAATTATATCTGCAAATTAACTAAAAATATGAACTGTAAAGTGTCGGCAGTCATATAAACTAATTTTGATCGCCCTTAAAACGATTTGATGCTATGTGGGACAAAATTGCCGCGCACATCTCTGAAACAACCGGAGAAACATTTTCTATTGACAATCGCCATTCTGTCAGCGGCGGCTGCATCAATCAAGGCTTTTCTATTAGCAGCAGTTCCCGCGCTTACTTCGCGAAAATCAATCAAGCTTCCCAAATTGCGATGTTTGAAGCCGAGGCTTTGGGTTTGCAGCAAATGCGGGCAACCCAGACGATTCGAGTACCTGAGCCGATTTGCTGGGGAACTGAGGGGAATTCAGCTTATATTGTGCTGGAATGGCTGGATTTGGTAAGTCGCGGGGGCGAGAGAGCTTGGGAGGAAATGGGGCGCAAACTGGCGACAATGCACAAATATACCCTCCCCAACTCCCCCTTGCTAAGGGGGGGAGAAGAGCGTAATTCTACCTTGCTAAGGGGGGGAGAAGAGCGTAATTCTACCTTGCTTGGGAAGGTTTTTGGTTGGGATATTAATAATACGATCGGCTCAACTGTGCAAATTAATAATTGGACGGCAAATTGGGCAAAATTTTGGGCAGAACATCGGATTGGTTATCAGTTAAAATTGGCGAGGCGTCGGGGCGGTCATTTTCCGCAAGGGGAACGTTTATTAGAGATGATTCCTGAATTGTTAGCTGGTTATGAACCTCAACCCTCGCTAGTTCACGGGGATTTGTGGGGGGGAAATGCGGGGGTGACCTCTGCGGGGGAACCAGTGATTTTTGACCCGGCAACTTATTTTGGAGATAGAGAAGTTGATATTGCGATGACGGAGTTATTTGGCGGGTTTCCGGCGCTATTTTATCGAGGATATAATCAGGTTTGGTCGTTGGATGGAGGCTACGATCGGCGGAAAAGTTTATATAATCTATATCACATTTTGAATCATTTTAATTTGTTTGGTGGGAGTTATGAGTCGCAGGCGAATCAGATGATTAATAGAGTCTTGGGTTAGAAATAGGGATTTTTTATTTCTAACCGCAGATGAACGCAGATAAACGCAGATGTAAGGTTTATCTGCGACCGTTGCCGCTTTATTTTTGCTTAGCTATTGCTTTTTTCTTCGCTTCTTTTTCGGCTTTTTTAGCCGCTTTTTCAGCTTCAAGTTTGGCGATTTTTGCTAGCTCTTTTTCTTCGGCTATTTTATCCAGATAGTAGTGGTAATCTCCCAAATAAGGGCGAAATTCTCCATCCCGAATCTCGACAATTTTGTTAGCTACTTGGGAGATGAAATAGCGATCGTGTGAAACGATAATTACCGTACCGTCATAATTCTGAATGGCTTCTTCCATCATCTCTTTCGCCGGAATGTCGAGGTGATTTGTCGGCTCGTCCAAAATTAGCAAATTCACGGGAGTCAACAGCATTTTTGCTAAAGCCAGACGGGCTTTTTCTCCGCCGCTCAAAGCGCCGACTTGTTTGAATGCTGTTTCGCCGGTAAACAAGAACCGCCCCAACAAAGTCCGAACTTCTTCATTTTTCCAGTCGGGTACTTCGTCGTGAATGGTTTCGAGCACGCTTTTATTCAAATCTAAGGCTTCTGCCTGATTCTGTTCAAAGTAACCGGGGATGACGTTGTGGCCTCCCAATTTGACTGTACCTTCAGAAGGCTTTTCTAAACCCATAATCAGTCGCAGCAGGGTGGATTTGCCCGCGCCGTTGGGGCCGAGAAAGGCTATGCGATCGCCCCTTTCAATCAACAAGTCGGCTCCCAAAAATAGGATTTTGTCGCCGTAGGTGTGCACCAAATCTTCAATTATTGCTACTTCGCGACCGCTGCGGGGTGCGGGGGGAAAGCGGAAATGCAAAGTTTTTAATCCGCCGGTGGGCGCTTCGATGCGTTCGATTTTGTCTAACTGTTTCTCGCGGCTTTTGGCTTGGGTGCTGCGAGTGGCGCTGGCGCGGAATTTTTCTACGAATGCTTGCTGTTTTTCGAGTTCTTTTTGCTGGCTTTCGTAGGCGCTGAGTTGGGCTTCTCTGGCTTCTGCTTTTTGCAGCAGGTAGGAGGAGTAGTTGCCGAGGTAGGTGGTGGAAACGCCGCGTTCGGTTTCGACGATTTGGGTGCAGAGCCGATCGAGAAATTCTCGGTCATGGGATACGATTACCATCGGGGTTATCAGCCCTTTCAGGTAAACTTCCAGCCATTCGATGGTTTCTAAGTCGAGGTGGTTGGTAGGTTCGTCTAGCAGCAGGATGTCGGGTTTTTGGAGGAGAATTTTGCCCAAACTCATCCGCATTTGCCAGCCGCCGCTGAAAGCGCTGACTAATCGATCGCCGTCTTCGGGTTCAAATCCGATTTCCGGTAAAATTTTCTCGATTTGAGATTCTAAACCGTAGCCGTTCAAGCCTTCAAATTGCCGTTGCAGCCGATCCATTTTGTGGATCAGTTCGTCGAGATTTTCTGGGGTGGAGGCTTCCAAGTCTCGATGCACTTGCATCAGGGATTCGTGGACTTCGTTGGCTTCGCTGAAGGCGCGCCAAAATTCTTCTCTGACGGTGCGAGTCGGATCTACTTCAAATTCTTGGGAGAGGTAGGCGATGTGGAGGCTGGCGGGGCGAATCACTTCGCCTGCGGTGGGTTCGATTTCGCCGGCGATGATTTTGAGTTGGGTGGATTTGCCGGCACCGTTAACGCCTACTAAGCCGATGCGATCGCCTGGCTTGACTTCCCAGGTGACATCTTTGAGTACGACGCCTGTGGGGTAAATTTTACTGATGTGTTCGAGTCGCAGCATTGTTGTGGGGACTGGGGAAGGGCTGGTTTAGCGGCGGATGGGATGCCGGCGCTGAGGTCGAGTTAATCTTAACAAATTTTAATTATATTTAGGGTATTGCCAGATTTTGATTTGGTAGGAGTTACGCGAAGAAACGGGGTTTCTCTGAAAAATCGCTGATTCTCAGCTAGAGATATACGAAGAAACCCGGTTTCTGGCCTCGATGTGGGTGCAGGACTATTTGGGTGGGGCGATCCTCTTCGAGGGCTTCGCTAACGGGCGATCGTGTTGTTTCAGATTGAATTTCTCGTATAATGGTTGAGACTTCTGCACATTATAATAGTCAGTGTCAACCTCGATCGCAAAAGAGAGCGATCGTGCCAGCAAGAGACATTTATCATCAAGTTGTCAAACAGGCTCTCATTAAGGCTGGCTGGACAATTACCCACGATCCGTATCCCTTGGCTTGGGCGAAGAGAAACCTATCGATCGATCTTGGTGCCGAACAGCTATTAGCTGCTGAGAACAACGATCGCAAGATAGCCGTTGAAGTTAAAAGTTTTATCAGAGAGTCTAGAATTGCAGATTTAGAGCAAGCTTTGGGTCAATATACTCTTTACTATGACATCTTAAAACGGACGGAATCAGAAAGACAACTGTATCTTGCGATTCCACTAAATGCTTTTACAGAGCTTTTTGAAGGAGAAAGTTTTGGTCAGATATTGCTAGATAATAACCGCATAAATTTGGTTGTTTTCAACCCAAAAATAGAGGAAATAGTACAATGGATAGCTTAAATAATTATCGCAAACTTGTTAAGCAGCTCCTTACTGAATACGCTGAGATTCCCGTTTTTGACAGTGGGAGCCAAAATGAAATAATTTTTGATTTGGAAAAAGACCGTTATATGTTAATAAATATAGGTTGGTTTAATGAGCAGCGCATTCACCATTGCGTGATTCATATTGATATTATTGACGGTCAGGTGTGGATTCAAGCAAATAATACCGATCGCCTGATTGCTGAGGAGTTAGTTTCAGCGGGAGTTCCGGCTAAATCAATTGTTTTGGGACTTCAACCGCCTGATGTTAGACCTCATACTGCTTATGGAGTTCCTTGTAGTGAGCAGCAGCGAGAATGTTTGAAAGTATGATGGAGTGGAAGGGATTTGAATGGGAGGGCGAGAATTTATGAGTCGATACAGTAAGGTAAAATGAAGATAATCCCTTAAAGGTTACAACTATGACTTCGGTATCAAGCGGAAAATCAACCATTATTCGCACCGAGCGCGGACTCACGATCGCAGGTACGCGGATTACACTTTATCAACTGATGGATTACATCTGCGCTGGCTATCCACCCAAGCTAATCCACAATCAGTTTTACATAACCGACGAACAATTCAACGCAGCAATGTCCTATATTGAAACAAATCGTACTGAAGTAGAGGCAGAGTATCAAATAGTTTTGCAACAGGCAGAAGAAATCCGGCAGTATTGGGAAGATCGCAATCGCGATCGGCTCGCTCAGATTGCAGGAATGCCGCCAAAGCCCGATCGACAGGCAGCTTGGGCAAAACTTCAGGCACGAAAAGCTAGACTGGCTGTATCAAGCTGATGATTTTTATAATTGACCATAATATTGAGGGGCAAGCTCTCATACTTTTTGGCAGCATAACTGCCGGAGGTTGGGTTGATTTACTATCGATTCGCTTCGTGATTTTTGAAGAAGTTCAGTTACCAATTAATAGTAGCGATCGAATTGTTTGGCGATTTGCTCAAGACAACCAGATGATTCTGCTGACAGCAAATCGCAGTATGAAAGGAACAGATTCGTTAGAGCAAGTTATTCGTGAAGAAAGTTCACCAACTTCGCTACCTGTTGTTACTCTCGGAAACATCGATCGAGTGGCTGAGCGTGACTATCGGGAGCAATGTGTCGATCGATTGATTGAGGTTGTACTTTACATCGAAAACTATATAGGAGTTGGTCGGATTTTCATTCCTTAACACTGTCGGCTTTAAGGGACGATTGAGCGATCGCGCTTTTTCTTATTTGTTAAGGGCGATCGCGCTTCAAAAACCTTTAAAGGAGGCGATGGGAGAAGGTTGTAGAAAGGTGAGGGTGATGAGGTGCGATCGCGTGCTTTGTTTTCCTACAATCCCTTGCCGGGGCTTCCCGATGCGGAGAGAGAGCTTTTGCTGGATTTGTTACAGGTCGATGAATGCCAGATTTGGGTACATGACCCGAAGTGGGGAGAATAGGTGGAGGAGGCGTTTACACTTATAAACCACTTTTTTTCTTAACACTGTACTCCTGCTTGAGATAATATAAAACCGCAGCACAAAAACGTACATATTCACCCCGATTATCAAGTTTATCATATCCTTGAATTAATTTTTGTAACTCTTGACTGGAAAATTGTTTGGTACGGATATGCTTTAAGGTATCTTTAATTACCTTTTCTCTTTCTCTTATAAGTTTTTCATTATTTAGCCCCAATTGAATAATTGTTTGGTCGGCAGCCTTCTTCTCGATGATTCGATCGATATTAGCCGAGCGAAGGGTGCATCTCAGTTTGGCAAATACATCAAATTGAAAGTTGACCGTTGAGATAAGCACAGCGAAGAGCAAGGATAGA
>NZ_JAUBTO010000251.1:0-6802 GCF_036702495.1 Microcoleus sp. C2D2
CCGTCCTTTTTGGACGGGCGGGACGCCCATCCCACAATAACAATTAAAATTGTAAGTTATTTAATTCGCGATCCTTAGTTTCTCTTAACTAGGGCGAGAGTTTGTAGAGTAGCGATTTTAATCGCCGAGTCTTATCGAGGGTTTTTAACGCGGATTTGTATAAGAGTTATTTTTTTCGGCTCGACCGGGTTTCTGAACCAAATTTAGCCCCCTCTCCGTTTCCGGGGGAGAGGTTTGGCGTGCTAATTTTTGTACAAATACAAGAAAGCTTCTACTTCAGCGGCGGTTGGTTGAGCCGCAATTGCACCAGGTTTCATCGCTGTCATCGAACCTACCGCACTCGCATAAGTTACAACTTTTTTTGTTATTTCTGGAGCGGCTAAACCCTTAATTCCCACCTTGCACAATTGGCTGACAAAACCAGCCAGAAACCCGTCGCCGGCACCTGTTGTATCCTCAACATCTACTTTAAAGGCGGGGATTTTTCCTTCATTTTCCGAGATACAATAGGCGCAACCTTTCTCGCCCGCAGTCACCAAAACGCCTTCTACAGAATCGAGGCGGTAGGTAATAGCTCCAGCGTCGGTAGTGTCAAACAACCATTCGGCTTCTTCCTCCGATAACTTGACAAAATCAACTTTTTTTAAGAGTTTTCTAATGTGCGCTTTTGCTTCGTCTGGATTTGGCCAAAACACGGGACGCCAATTGATATCAAGTATAATTTTAACGTCGTACTGTTCTGCTAGCTCGATCGCTCGGGCGATCGCCTCTCGACTTTCAGGATAAGCTAATTCTAAAGTGCCTAGCACTAAAAATTCCGCATTTTCAAACAGCACCTCGGGTAGTTGTGCAGCGAGGAGGTGGGTGTCGGCAAAATCCGCAGTATGAAATTCGCCAAAACCAGCAAAAGTTCGATCGCCCGCTTGATTCCGCAAAACATAAACTTGCCGCGTCGGCGCACTCGGATGGTGCTGCACTCCCGCGGTATCAACCCCTACTTTTTGCAATACCTCCACTAGGGAATTCCCCAATTCATCCCCACCTACAGCACCGATAAATCCCGCCGCCGTCCCCAATTTAGCCAAAGCACAGGCAACATTAGCAGGAGCACCGCCGGGATATGCAGTCCAAGATTCTACCTCTTCGAGAGATACTCCTGATTGGTCTGCTAAACAATCAAATAAGATTTCACCCAGACACAGAACGCGAGGATAGGTCATATCAATTTTAGATTTTAGATTTTAGATTTTAGATTTTAGAGCAGCAGTAGACAGGTCAACAATTATTTTTAACCCATCTCAGAAAAATTGCAAGCTATTTTTTAATGGCTGCTCCTATAATATCAGACTTACTGATACTGGCAGTTACTAGCTCAACGCACAAGTGCAGTGCGGGCGTATCAGTTGTTTTACCTGAAAACCTCTGCGGGTTTGGCCCGGATGTCAGATGCGCGCAGGTAAAGGGCTCGCCCGCCACCGGAACGGTGCCAGCAGTGCAAGTCGTTGCGGGTCATGCTGTGTCGGCGCTGAGTTTGCAGTTTTTGCGATTCTGCAAGCGAGTTGGTGCCTCGGACCCGAAACAGTAGCACAGCAAATTTAATTTTCTCTTCATACTTCATCCCTAATCCTCTAGAATTGTAGATAGGTAAATATGCAGACATAGGAAAAATTTATGAGCGGGATCGTCTCTGGGACCCCTGTCACCCTGTCGGACAGAGAATTGCAAGTGGTAGAGTTAGTAGCGGCGGGATTGACTAATGAGAAAATAGCGGAAAAGTTAGAGATTAGCAAGCGTACAGTTGACAACCACATTAGCAATATCTTGAACAAGACGCGCGCTGACAATCGAGTTACGCTGGTGCGCTGGGCGTTGCAGTGGGGGAAGGTATGTTTGGACAATATTAACTGCTGCCCTCTACCGGGGCCGATCGATAAAGAAGTATCTTAAGTAGGGGATCAGGTTGGGGACAGGCAAAGAAATGATGCAAACGGCACAAGAAAAACAACTCCGCTATCAAATTCAATGCCCTGGATTGCCGTTGGCGGTGTATCGCGAAGTGGCGGTTCATTTGCGTCAAGTTGAAGGGGTGCATACCGGTTTAATTCCGCAGCAGTCGCAGCGGTTTGATTACAGCGACAGCCAAATTGGGGGTTTGTGGATACAGTATCCTGAAGGGTTCGACTTGGCAGGTCGCGAACGAGTCGATCGCATTTTGGCTTATTATGGCGATCGTTACGGAGTTTGGGAATTATTAAGTCATTAGTCATTAGTCAGCAGTTATTAGTCATTAGCTAAGAGTTAAGGACACAGAACTAACGAGTACAGAAGTTATGAGCTGCTTAGTTAAAAGGCTATTTGCTAACAACTTTCATACCAGTTACTTTAATACCAATGACCAATGATTAATGATTAATGATCGACCACCAATGATTAATGACCAATGACTAATGACCAATGACTAATGACCAATGACTAACAAAATGAGTGCAATTAAAACTTTAACGGGAACGCGAGATATTTTGCCCGATGAAATTCGATATTGGCAAAATGTCGAAGAAGTGGCTAGAACAATTTTGAAAAAAGCGGCTTATCGGGAAATTCGGACGCCGATATTTGAACAAACATCTTTATTTGAACGCGGCATTGGGGAAGCTACCGATGTTGTGGGTAAGGAAATGTACACTTTTAAAGATAAGGGCGATCGATCGATTACTTTGCGTCCAGAAGGCACAGCCGGAGTAGTGCGAGCTTTTATTCAAAATGGTTTAGAAGCTCAAGGTGGATTGCAGCGTCTTTGGTACGCGGGGCCGATGTTTCGCTACGAACGTCCTCAGCAGGGACGGATGCGGCAATTTCACCAAATTGGCGTAGAAGTTTTGGGAACTGCCGATCCTCGTGCGGATGTCGAGGTAATTGCGATCGCCTGCGACATCCTGCAAACCCTTGGCTTAAAAAATTTGCGTCTCGATATTAATTCTGTCGGAAATAAGCAAGACAGACAAAATTACCGACAAGCTTTGATAGATTATTTTACACCGAACAAAGACGAATTAGATACAGATTCTCAAGACCGCTTGACTCGAAACCCGCTGCGGATATTGGACAGCAAAAATCAGCGCACTCAAGAAATTGTAGCTGGTGCGCCGAGTATTTTGGACTATTTGGGAGAGGAATCGCGATCGCACTTCGAGCAAGTGCAGCAAATGCTCACCAATTTAGGAATCAGCTATCAGTTAAATCCCAGATTAGTGCGCGGTTTAGATTACTATACCTACACAGCATTTGAAATTATCTCCGACGATTTGGGAGCGCAAGCAACAGTCTGCGGGGGCGGCCGCTACGACGGTTTAGTTAAGGAATTGGGCGGCCCAGATACCGCAGCAGTCGGTTGGGCAATGGGTATCGAAAGGCTGATTATTCTGCTGCAAAAGTTGCAACCATTGCCCGCGCCGAATTTAGATTTCTATTTGGTATCCAGGGGAGAAAAAGCAGAACAGCAATCCGTCTTGTTAGCTCAAAAATTGCGGAGTGCGGGGTTTATTGTAGAGATGGATTTGAGCGGCAGTCCTTTCAGTAAACAGTTTAAAAGAGCAGTTCAAAGGGGCGCCGCTGCGTGTTTAGTTTTGGGAGATGCGGAAGCTGAAAACGAGACGGTACAATTGAAGTGGTTGGCGAGTGGTGAACAAAGTGCGATCGCCCAATCAAAACTACTAGCAATGACAAACGAGCTACAGCAGAAAATTAACAACCCTTAGAACTCTCTGTTTTAGCCCAGTCTATATCCCCCTAAATCCCCCGAATCGTTGCGGGGACTTTGAATTCCAATCCTCTCGTTACCAGGCTCTGCCCGGTAACGCATATCCAGAGGCTCTGCCTCGTCAATCCTCTCGTTACCAGGCTCTGCCCGGTAACGCATATCCAGAGGCTCTGCCTCGTCAATCCTCTCGTTACCAGGCTCTGCCCGGTAACGCATATCCAGAGGCTCTGCCTCGTCATTAAGCCATTAACATTAATCCCAAAAACGAAGAGATATAATTTAAGCATTAAAACATTTAACCTCCGATCAACTATGTCTGTAGCAACTAAAAACCCAGAAACACAACTCACAATCACCTGGCCGCTACTACCAGAAGATTTCCAACTACCAGACGACCCCGTAGAAGACGAAAGCCAACCATTATTAGCCGCCGCTTTGCGCCAGCCGCTAACAGCATTTCCTGAATTAATGCAGGATGCCTTAATTGTTTCCAACTTTGCCATTTGTGCCGGCATAAGTTTCCCAGGTTCAAGCAGCGACGAACAGCGTATTATCTGCAAAGCACCAGATTGGATGTACGTGAAACCCGTCACTCCAAAAAACGTCTCGCAAGTCCGCCGCAGTTACACGCCGCACACAGAAGGAACCATCCCCCAAATCGTGATGGAATTTCTTTCAGAAACCTATGGAGAAGAATACTCCGTTGAATTTACCTCGCGGTTGGGAAAGTGGTATTTTTACGAGCAAGTAATCAAAGTCCCCCGATACGTCATATTCCGAGCCAAAACAGCTCATTTAGAAGTTTACGCTTTAGAATCCGAGCACTACAACTTCCAAAAACCTGATGAAAACGGACGTTATTGGATACCGGGATTAAACCTATTTTTAGGTATTTGGGAAGGAACGCACGAAGGAAGGACAGGCTGTTGGTTGAGGTGGTGGGATGCAGAAGGCGAGTTGTTGCTTTGGTCGGAAGAAAGAGCCGATCGCGAACGACTCCGCGCTGAAAGATTGGCAGAAAAATTGCGTCAAGCGGGAATCGAATTAGATGACGAACAGTGAAACATGAAAAGAAATAGAGTCTTAGTAAGGTGATCCGTGCGCGCCTTACGACTATTTGATATAATCACACTCTTGTGTCCCGGGCATCCTTCCCGCTATTGCCTCAGGTTACAGTCCTATGTTAATTGAACGTCTAGATCCCATAAATTGGGAAAAAAAACCGCGACTGATATCATTGTTTTCAGGTTGCGGCGGCATGGACTTGCCCTTCCACAAAGCGGGGTTTAAAGTAGTTTGGGCGATCGACTCCAATCCATACGCCTGCAAAACATTCAGCAGAAACATTGCTGATGTCATCATCAACGACAGCATAGAAAATATAGACATTGCACAAGTTCCCGAAGCTGAAATATGTATAGGAGGATTCCCCTGTCAAGATTTCTCCCTGATTTGGAAACGACCCGGACTTGAAGGAACCAGAGGTAATTTATATACATACTTTCTCGATTTTGTCAACAAAAAAAAGCCCAAAGCTTTTGTAGCAGAAAATGTCAAAGGCTTATTAAGTGCCAATAATTATCAAGCAATAAAACAAATAATTTCTGATTTTGAAAGTATAGCACCAGGCTACTTAGTTAAACCTAAACTCTACAACTTTGCTGATTACGGAGTTCCCCAATTTCGCCAAAGAGTGTTATTAGTTGGCATTCGGATGGATACAGGATTTAACTTTGTGCATCCTCAGCCAGAATACGGGCCAAATCGCAATAATCCCTATCGAACTGCGGGCGAAGCACTCAAAAATGTGGAAGCAGTTCTTGACAATAACAAACATCATAAAATTCAGACCCGCACCGTTGAAATTTTAAATCGAATTAAACCGGGAGGGAATTTTTCCGATATTCCCAAGGATAGTCCGTACTATGTCAAAGGCATGATCAGTCACGTTTATCGGCGAATTCATCCAGATAAACCATCATCAACAATTATTGCGGGTGGAGGTGGCGGGACTTGGGGTTATCATTATTTAGAACCGCGTTCTTTGACAAATCGTGAAAGGGCAAGATTGCAAACATTTCCCGATGATTTTGTTTTTGAAGGTTCTACGACTGAAGTGCGGCGGCAGATTGGCAATGCAGTGCCGCCGCAGGGAATAGCTGCTGTTGTGGAGGCTTTAATTCCGCTATTTAAGGGGGATTATCCCCAAGTTGATTTATATGAAATGAGTAAAAAGTTGCAGGGAATGTCTATTCAAGAACGATTAAAATGGGCTGAATTAGAGGTGTCCGAGCAGAGTTTGCAGTTAATTTGAAAGTGGGGTATAATTAAAAGACCTGAGTCAGACGAGGCTTTAAGCTTATGTCTAAGTCAGCTTATATATAAAATTATTTCTAAAAATAAATTTTACTCGCGTGACAAAAAACTTAACTACAGGAAACCCCTATAGAAACACACCTCATTACGAGTATCCCCAAGACATACCGGAGTCCGATAGGGATATCGCAGAGGAACTGCGGACTAAGACTCAAGAAGTTCGATCGATCCATATTATAAAAACCCGTTCTGGTAATGCTGCTGCTGCCAAACTCGAACTCGAAATGGGTGGAGTTTATAGCAAAGAAGCTACCAGCAAGCGAGATCCTCTAAATATTCCAGGTGAAGAGGATGGGCCAAAGTTGTTTTTTGAGCCAAGGCTTAACAGAATAGCATCCTGCAACAACAAAGAACACGCCGAGTACAAGCTTTTCAATAAACTTGCAGAAGATTTGGAAAGAGATGATCTTTCCTTGGATGCAGAAGGAATACTCTACCTCTACACTGAGAGAGATATGTGTTCTGGTTGCAACATTACTTGTGATGAGGATTTTAAGATGAGGTTCCCGAATATTCAAGTGATTATCTTCTACGAACGTCCATATCCGTAGACATATCAGGATAGACAGCCAGTAGAGACTACCAGGGCTTTACCATTTGTGACAAGTTAAGAAAAAGTGCAAATTGTCAAGGGGGTAGACAAAAAAAGGTAAAATAGGATGAAACCTT
>NZ_JAUBTO010000252.1:0-6790 GCF_036702495.1 Microcoleus sp. C2D2
GAGTTAACTGAATCCGTTAAATCTTTCCAGGTTCCTGCAACTCCTTTAACTTCAGCTTGCACGCCTAATTTCCCTTCGGTTCCTACTTCCCTAGCCACCCGCGTTACTTCCGACGCAAAGGAGCTCAACTGGTCTACCATTGTGTTAACAATTTGGGCGGTTTGGAGGAATTCTCCTTTGAGGGGTCTGTCTTCTATTTCTAGGGCGATGGTTTGCGATAAATCTCCTTTTGCTACGGCCCGAATTACTCTGGCGGTTTCAGAGGTTGGTTGCACTAAATCTGTAATTAAGGTATTGACAGAATTTACGCTAGCCCCCCATGACCCCTCGGCGTTGCCGATGGTGGCCCGCTGGGCGATTTTGCCTTCTTTACCTACAACTGTGCCGATGCGCTCAAGTTCGGCTGCCATTTTCTGATTGAGCTCGATAATGTCGTTAAGTTCATCAGCAATTTTCCCCGCTAGACCGGTCTGGTCTATGGGCATCCGAACTGAAAAGTCCCCTTTTTTGACAGCTACTAAGGTTCTGAGTAACTGTTTGGCATAACCATTATTTGAATTGGGGTTTGTTATCTGTGCAGTTGACATGACTGTTACCTTTGGGGAGTTTGAAGGGGTTTCCCGCTGCTTCAGAGTTGATGGTGCAAGACATCTGGTTGGCAGTGCGGGTTGAGGCTGCTGGAACCCTAGCTCTCATGAGCTTTTGGGGATGGTATTGCTATTATCTGACTAAATTAGTGGTAGATTGCTTCTGTTAAAGGATGGATGACAAATTGGTGTTTATTATGGTAACAGGTTTTACATTAGACCGGGAGCGAAAATAAAGTCAAGCGCTACAGGATGCTTACTCCACAATAGCTTTGATGTACAGAGGGGATGGCGATCGCATAAAAAGCTTCTCCTTCCCCCGGATTACAAAGCTAGACGTGAAAGTCCAGTGCATTTACGCTCTTGATGAAACGCAGTGGCAACTTAAAAGCGGAGAGTAGATTAAAGAATCCCGCGGTACGGCCGGGGAGTGTCAACAAGTGCGATTATTTCCAATTTTGCCACGAACTATTGAAAATAGAAGTACCCGGAAATGCGATCGGATTGGCATTTTGCTGCAAGCGCAACTGCAACACCTCCAAGTTCGGCTCGCGGGATGGCAATTCGTCCACCAATTCATAAGGTACAATCCCATTTTCTAGGGAAAAAGCAGCAGTAATTCCGGCAGCAGCACCCGCAGACCATTCAAAAGAATGCACTCGATAAGCAGCAGCAGCCGTGTGACTAACCGCAATACTTTTACCCGCAACTAACATATTGTCAATTTTCTGAGGAATCATTGCCCGCAGCGGGATTTGGAACGGATAAGCTTGCCCTTGACCTTTGCGAGTGCCTTCGCGTTCGGTATTTCCCGGTGCTTCCGGCGGGCTGTTGCTCATGCAGGGGTGAAAGTCGATCGCATAATGACCAATACCCACAGAATCAGGATAAATCGTAGCGCGCGATCGCGATGTTGTATCCTCAACAGATTGACTTCCCACAGCCAAAGCCGGCGCATTCAAACCAGCCACAGCCAACCACAAATTGCGATACTCTTCCTCGGACAAATTCTCGCGGTAAAAATCACCCTTAAAGTCAGTGCGAGACATATCAACTTCCCACACCGTAAAACCTTGAGGCTGATTGAAACTCGGCCGCCCAATAATGCGCCTGCCCTCCCGCATATAAGGATATTTAGAAAGTCCGTGCACCGTCCCCATCGGCGAATTCAAACCGCTCAAAAAACGATTGTTTGGATGAGGCTTTTTCACTCCCTCTCCTAGCTGCGAGTCAGTAGTTCCTGTTACCAGCCAGTAGAAAAATCCTTTGGCATTTTCCTCCCCCCTGCGCAAAGTTTCCGTTCGCAAACCGCCCATCCATCCCCCGGGTTGCAGTTGACCGGCTGCTTCCAACTGCTCGCGAGAATAAATTAAATTATCTTGAGAATTGCCGGGACGATAGTCATTGCCCCAAGTCCAGTTTTGCATCGAAATATCCCCGGGATAAATCGGGAATTGCTTCGGGTCTGAAGGTCGCTTTCTATCGGGTTTCACGGTCCTAATTTGGCGGTAGCTGAAAACTAAGGGAAAGCTCGCCAATCTCTGCAATTCGTAACTGTAGTAAGGAGCGTATTGTTGATAAAAAGACGGCACTTGATGCTGCTGCGGTTCCTTCGTTGCCTCCATCGCAAAGGTGTAGGTAAAACCTTGAGTGCAGTAAGGGTCGCCGCTTGGGCTGGCGGAGGAAGGTTCGAGAGGGGAACGCGGGTCAATTCCGAGGCGGTAGGGAACATCGGCAAGTCCGATCAATTCGCCTGTTTCGGTGGCATCTACAACGTACCACTCAGCCCCCCCTTTAGCGGGGGAACTTGTGGAATTTCCCCCTCTTCTGGGGTTAGGGAGGGTTCCAGATGCTTTGGGAATAAACCGAATAATAGTTTTGTTAAATCGCGCAGAATTTTCGTAGCGATAGGCATCTTCGATAGTCTGAGAAAGAGTTTCGGTGTTGATTGGCCCGGTGTTGGCGGCAGGTTTGTGTTGAATGGCGATCGCACTTTTAATTTGTTGACCCCCAACCGTATTCCCCGCCACAGCAGGAGTAATTGCTAGTTCTTTTATAACCGTATTGGGAAACCATTTCAGCGTGCCTTTGCCTGTTTTAGCCGCATCCTGCAAGATGTTAAATAGAATTTTGTGACCGTCGTAGGGCATGAAACACGAATAGCTAACCCAACAGCCTCCGGGATTTAGCCTGCCGTAATGTTGCTCGATCCGCTGCCGCAATTCTAGGTAGCCGCGGGGGTAAAATAAGAGCGATCGCTGAGTCTCTCTTTCATCTAGTGCGGAAGTTCCCTGGGAGGAAATTTGACCGCCTACCCAGTCAGTAATTTCAGTGAGGCAAACTGTGCGCCCCGCCCGCAAACCTTCGTAAGCGGTAGCAGCACCTGCGAGCCCGCCGCCTGCTACTAGAATGTCGCAAGTTTCTGCATTCTCCCGATTGCCCCCAGGTGCGGCAAATACTGGGGAAATGCTCCCCATCGCGGAAATTAGGCTGAGGGTGAGGCTAACGAGCGATCGACCTTTGAACGAAAATAGATACCGTCGAAGTTTCATCGGAGATTGTGGAATTAATTTTGACATCAGCGAAAAACACTTATTCCATCCAAATGTTTATTTTGCAGTATACTGGTATTTCGCGGTGCTGTCAGGGCCAACTTTTTTTAGACAAGAGGCATTAATACCAGCAACAACTATTGAACAGTCGGCTCAACCTTATGCTCAAGATAGTAAAATTTTTTAGGTTATTGATTCCTTTTGAGAGTTTAACAATTACCACGAGTTTAACTTGTTCGGAAGTTTTGCGCAGGTTGGACGAAGTTGTCACTTTCCCCAAACTTTTTAGAATAATTTTACCCTGGGTTCCCCCACCTGCCAAACTTTATGAAGGAACAATTTCTGGCAATACCTTCAAAATCAATCGCATCATCACCGGTCGCCATTTAATTTTCCCAATTATACAAGGAGAGATCCGTGCTCAACCGTTCGGTTCTTCCATCAAAATTCGCATGACTTTACATAAAACAGTCCTAGCATTTCTAATTCTTTGGCTGTGGACAACTGGCAGTATAGGAATGTTTTCTTTATTTGCTTGGTTAGTCGAACCATCCGTGGGAGCAATATTTTTACCAATCTTAGGAATGTTTATTTTGGGCTGGCTTTTGTGCTTGATTCCCTTTAAAATAGAAGCTAAAGCAGCTACAAAATTTTTGTCTATTCTGTTAACCTAAAGTAATTTATAACGGCAGCATTTGAGCTGTATAATTAAAAACAATCTGGGTTCATCGGCATTCATTTGCGGTAAAAACAAATTAAATTTATGCGTCAAAACCAACTCAAGCAAAAAATTAAACAAGGCGAAACAGTCCTCGGTTTATTTATCCACTGCGCTTATCCGGGATTCATAGAAATATGCGGTCACGCTGGATTCGACTTTGCCGTTATCGACATGGAACACGGGCCCCTGCACCCGCTTGCTGCTGAAGATTTGTGTCGCGCCGCCGACTGCACCGGAATTGCACCCATTGTTCGCGTCCGCAAAAACGACGGGCCGCAAATTCAACGAGCTCTCGACATCGGCAGTGCAGGCGTTCAAGTACCTCAAATTGAAAGCAAAATCGATGCCGAAACCGCTGTCAAAAGCGCTAAATACAGTCCTCTGGGCACGCGAGGCCTTTCCTTCGCTACGCGGGCCGGACTTTACACCGCTGCAGGTACAAACATCACCGACCAACTTAACGAAGAATCCTTAGTTGTGATTCATGTCGAAGGTAAAGGCGGCATCGACAACCTGGCAGAAATTCTTACTGTGCCGCAGGTTGACGTGATTTTTCTGGGGCCTTACGATCTTTCACAGTCGATCGGCATTCCCGGCCAAGTCCGCGACCCCCGAGTCATCGACATGATGCAGGAAGCAGTGCAAACCATCCGCAAAGCAGGCAAAGCTGCGGGTACTTTTGCGGATAACCCCGAAATCGCCAAGCAGTGGATTGATGCTGGCGTTCAGTACGTCGCACTTGGGGTCGATGTTGCCGTTTTCCTGCAGGCCTGTCACTCGCTGGTGAAAGCGGTCAATCGATTTTAGATTTTAGATTTTAGATTTTAGAGTTGGGATTTTGAATTAAAAGAAGAACAGGCCCCCGGATTCATCTTGCCATCTTTACGATATCTTTGCAATTTTTGTAGTGTCTTTTACGACACCTACCAAAAACTTGCGCTACAGTAGAAGCATACACCTCCTTAAGGTGAAATTGGGGAGGGGAGCAAGGCTTCATGGAGAAAAATCTATGAAAACAGTATTAGAATCCATTCATTTGGATTATGCTTTCATGTTTACTTTCAAAAAAGTAAACTCGATTAAGCTAGAAGGTTTCAAGAAATTTTTTGACGATCTGCCTGCGGATCCTTATGTGAAAGGGAAGTATCGTTCGAGAAGATTGTCGCGGTTTACAGTCAACGGAAATGAGTTAGTTAAGTTACCTCACGGCTATTTCTTGCAAAGCAAAACATACAATCCGCTAGCAGGCGATCTCAGGCGGGAATTTGCGGAATTGGACGATCGGCTAATTGCTCTCGATAATTTCAAACAGATGATTTTTGCTTTTTTCGATTCTTGCAAAATTCACCCGGAAGCTGAAATCGGCATCCATCAAATCAGGATCGCTTGTTCGCCGCACAATTTCGGGAACCCCGCACCGGAAGGAATTCACAGAGACGGTACTGATTTTATCGGGATTTTCTCGGTCGATCGAACTAATATTGTAGGCGGGGAAACGCATTTGTACTTGGCTAAAAAAGAGAAGCCTGTTTTTAATAAAGTTCTGCAGCCAGGGGAATTGCTGCTGGTCAACGACCACGAGTTTTTCCACTTTACTACGCCGATTAAACCGGAATCTGAAGGGGTAGGAACCAGGGATGTCTTTGTGCTGACTTCTCCGAGTTTGCTTAGCGATTGAGGAGAGTTGGGAAATTGGGCGGGGACCATCAAGGGTGAGAGTTTTTATATGAGTGCGATCGTCCCCGCTCCCTCCTAGATACATATATAAGCTTTGCTAATGGGACTTAAACATTTTCTAGCCCCTTTAGGAGCCCAAACCCCCTCTAGCCAAGGGAAAGAGGTCTATGACCTAAAAATGCCTAAAACCCTTGCTATAACTAAATTCAAGACTTAGGCACTCCGACTCCTCGAAATCGGGTTTTTTACCTTGGGTGCGGGCTGCGAGGCGTCTTTTCGTAAAAAAACCCGGTTTCTGGGCCCCCATGCGTCCAGGACTATAAATTCATGCCCATTCGAGCTAAAAGTCTTTCTCGATTTGGGTTTTAAGCCATCAGGACTTACGCACACACGGTGCGTAAGTCCTAGCCATTTTAGCTTCTGTTTGTAATGGCACAAGCTTAATCCGCCGTCGGAATTACCTTATTTTTGCACCTTATACACATTTGAGTTAATTTGTCAATGCCTAAGTTCTAGATATATATGAGCGGGTCTAGGCATATCGGACGATCGATCTAGTAACTATAACAAGCCGTACAAATCTCCTCTGAAGACCAAGGGCGAGATCCCTTCACTCTGTTCTGCCTGCTTTTGGAGGAAGCTGCGAGATCCCTCCTAAAATGAATCTTTATTTGTATTTTTATTAAGAAATGTTAAGAAATTAAATTTTAAGCTTAATTTTTCCGGAAAGTGCAGAGTAAATTTAGGTATCAGAGCATACATCTACTTATAAATTGACACTTCCTCAAAAACTGGTGTATTAATATTTTAAGAGAGAATGCAAAGATGATTAACTTAGCCGGCTACGAAATTACCAGCCAAATTCATGAAAGTAACAATTCTTTAGTTTACCGAGGCCTGAGAAAGCAAGACAACCAACCGATAATTCTCAAATTTCTCAAGCTAGATTATCCGATGCCAGCTTCGTTAGTCAGATACAAGCAGGAATACGAAATTACACGCAATCTTAACCTAGAAAGTGTCCCTAAAACCTATAGCTTAGAAAGATACCAGAACAGTTTGGTTATTATTTTCGAGGATAGTGGTGGAGAAGCATTAAAGCTGGGGTTAGCTTCGGGAAAACTTACCTTACAAGAGTTTTTGTTAACAGCTATCAAAATAACCAGAGCTTTAGGGCAAATCCATCAACATAACATTATTCATAAAGATATCAACCCCAGCAATATTATTATTAACTCGACAACAGGGCTAGT
>NZ_JAUBTO010000253.1:0-3147 GCF_036702495.1 Microcoleus sp. C2D2
AGGCTGGTGCCCTGAAGCAGAAACCCAATTAGTGATGATTGGGAATCCCCGCTCCTTTAGGACGGGGTGGATGTCAACAGGGTTGGTATTTGTTTTCGCTAGCGAAAGCACAACAGCCACTCGGTCAGCTATCAGAGGCGATCGCCACTTTAGAAACTGCCAGAGATCAAACCAAACCTCAATACGACCCAGAGCTTTACATCGATATTTTGATAAATTTGCGAGAATACTATTTCCAACAAGGACAATACCTCAATGCCTTTGATATTAAACAAGAGCGACAAGCGATCGAAAGTAAGTTTGGTTTTCGAGCTTTTATCGGTGCAGGGAGGTTGCAGCCAAAACAACAGATTGCCAACCCAGCGTTACTCTCTGCTGAATCGCAAGACGAAGTTGCCCAGGAAATCGCCTCTTCGGGACGGTTGCACAGTGTCGAAGACTTGCTGAAACGGATCGAGCGAGATGACTGCAAACTGACGATCATCCACGGGGAATCAGGGGTTGGCAAAAGTTCAATTGAACAGGCTGGACTAATCCCTGCTTTAAAACAAAAGCGGATAAATGCCCGCAGTGTTCTGCCAGTTTTACAACAGGTTTATGCAGATTGGGCTGAGGAACTGGCTAAGTGTTTGGCAGTCGAAGAAAGAGAAGATGACGAATCTGATGTTGGGCTTGACTCCGCTACCTTAAGTTTAACAGACTCTCTGCTCGCTCAATTACGGAAAAATGCGGAGCATAATCTGTTAACTCTTCTGATTTTTGACCAATTTGAAGAATTTTTCTTTATTTGTAAAGACAGCGTACAAAGAAAAAGATTTTATGATTTTTTGCGCGCTTGTTTAGATATCCCTTATGTAAAAGTAATTCTTTCCCTTCGAGAAGATTACCTGCATCATTTATTACAATGTACGCGATTAAGTAATTTTGAGGTGATTCATGATAATATTTTGGATAAAGATATTCTTTTTTACTTAGGTAACTTTAAGCCGGATGAGGCTAAGTTAGTTATTCAAAGTTTAACTGAAAGAACTCAGTTTGAGTTAGAACCTGCTTTGATTGATGAACTTGTTAAAGATTTAGCAGGAGAAGTTAACGAGGTGCGTCCAGTAGAACTGCAAATTGTGGGTGCACAATTACAATCTGAGAATATTACGACCCTAGCCCAATATCAAAAAAAAGGGCCGAAAGCAGCACTGGTAGCGAGATTTTTAGAAGAAGTTATTAAAGATTGCGGTTCAGAAAATCAGCAGCTTGCTGAACTTGTTTTGTGGCTGCTAACAGATGAAAATAGCACTCGTCCCCTCCGAACTCGTGATGATTTAAAAAAAGGTTTAGAAGACTTACTAACAGATATCAGTCACCTAGATTTAGTTCTGGAAATTTTTGTGAAGTCTGGGTTCGTATTGCTGTTACCTAGTTTGCCGGACACTCGTTATCAACTGGTTCACGATTATTTAGCTGATTTCGTGCGCCGTCAAAAAAACAATGAAATGATTGAAGAATTGAAAAAAGAAAAAGCGCAAAGCAAGCGCACTCAAGCTGAGTTAAATCGGGTGCTGAAACGACAATTAAAACTGGCGATCGCCGGCGGAGCGATGATGGCAGTTCTCGCAGTCCTAGCAGGTGTATTTGGAATAGAAGCAAAAATTGGTGAAACTAATGCTGAACTCAAGCAAATTAGCGCTAATTCCGAATCTCTGTGGGCTTCAGATAAAGAGTTAGAGGCGCTGGTAGAAGCTTTAAAAGCTGGAAAAAAGCTCAAATACGGATGGAGAATAGAACCGAATACTAGGAATCAAGTGGTGTCGAGATTGCAAGAGATTGTTTATAACGTAAGAGAGCGCAACCGATTGGAGGGTCATACCGATACTATCACAGATATTAGTTTTAGCCCTGATGGCAAATTTATTGCTTCTAGTAGTAAAGATAAAACTGTGAAACTTTGGAACCGTGACGGTAGCGAGAAAAAACCTGCTTTACAAGGAAAATATAGGTATGAATTTACTAGCGTTGCATTTAGCCCCGATAGTCAAATTATTGCTGCTGGGAACAAGGATAATAAAATTTATCTCTGGCGTATGAATGGCACATTAATTACAACTTTAATGGGACACACAGACTGGGCAACAAATATTCGATTTAGTCCTGACGGTAAGACAATTGTTTCTGGTAGCAGGGATAATAGTGTCAGACTTTGGAAAATCGATGGCACTCAGATTAAAAAACTTGAATGGCATAATTCTACTGTTAACATCGTGCGTTTTAGTCATGACGGTCAAACGATTGCTTCAGCTAGTGAGGATGGTACTATCAAACTATGGAGTCTAGAGGGCAAGAAACTTCAAACTATCAATACTCCTGGCGTTCTTGACCTGGCATTCAGTCGGGATAGCAAAACTCTGAATGTGGCTAGTAGGGACAATAGCCTCAAAATATGGAAAATTGATGGTATTTTACTCACAACATATAATCATATAAGTAGTCATGGCTTCGCTTGTTTCACTCCTGATGGTAATTTACTGTTCAATTTTAAGGGATTGAATCAGGTGAGTCTTTTGAAGATAGAAGGTAGTAAAATTGAAGAGGTAGAAGCAAAGTTCAGGCTCCCCAGCGCGACAACTGGGAGCTTTAGTCCTGATACTAAAGCTATTGCGTTAGCTAGTAAGGACAATGTAGTGAAACTTGTGAGTCTTGATTCAGAGAGGTTTGAGTTCCATGAATATCAAATGAATAGAAGCAATATTGTAGGGCTAAGCCATGACAATTTTCCTGTCTCTTTTTATGATAACCAGTTGAAATTTTGGAATAGCGACGGGACAGTCAAAAAATCCCTAGAACTTGCCGATAGCAGGGAAAACGTAAGTTTCAGTAGTTTCAGTCCCGACGGTAAGCTAATTGCTTTAATGGGTACTCAGGTGACCACACAACTGTGGAACAGTTCAAAAAAATTGCTGAATACCTTCGAGTTTAATGGGTTATTTCCCGATGTCAGTCCTGATGGTAAGCTGATGGTTACTGTGGATCGAAATAATATAGCTAAGCTGTGGAGAACGGATGGCACGCTAATTGGAAGTCTACCAGGTCAGAAAGCACGCATTACGAAGGTAATTTTTAGTCCCGACAGTAGGCTGGTGGCTACTGTCAGCC
>NZ_JAUBTO010000253.1:3247-6716 GCF_036702495.1 Microcoleus sp. C2D2
AAGACAATATAGCAAAGTTGTGGAAGCAAGATGGCAATTTGATAGGAACTTTGCAAGGCCACACCAAGACAATTGCAAAAGTTATTTTTAGTCCTGACAGTAGGCTGGTGGCTACTGTCAGCCAAGACAATATAGCAAAGTTGTGGAAGCAAGATGGCAATTTGATAGGAACTTTGCAAGGCCACACCAAGACAATTGCAGAAGTTATTTTTAGTCCTGACAGTCAGCTTATTGCTACTGTCAGTTGGGATAACACAGTGAAGATGTGGAATCGCGACGGCTTACTGATTCAAACAATTGAGAAGTCTAGCAGCAGATTAGATCAATGGATTTCTGCCGGTAGCAGTCAAGTAAGATTCAGTCCCGACAGTCAGATGTTATTTGTCCCTAGCAATTACAACGACGTGCAACTCAGGGGTAGAAATGGAAAAGTGATTCAAACCCTCAAGGAGCATGATGGGCCAGTTCATAGCGCGATTTTTAGCCCCAACAGTCAGATTATTGCTACCACGAGTTCCCTTCTCAAGGTGAAACTTTGGAGGCGCAATGGGACTTTGATTACCACTTTACCGGGAACATCCGATGTCAGTTTTAGCCTTGACAGCCAACTGGTTGTCTTCGTTGATTTTTTTAATAGTGTCAAACTTTTGGGTATTGACGGGAAAGAAATCGCGGCGCTCGGAGATAATACCAATTATATCTCTAAAATTAGTTTCAGTCCTGACAGCAAAACTATTATTATATGGATAGGTAAGGATAACGTCAAACTTTACAACAGAGAAGGTCAAGTAATTGGAAATATTAAGAATGATGGCGATGACGTTCATGAAATTAGTGTTAGTCAAGATGGCAGACTAATTGCCTCTGTTGAGCGGAATAATGTAGTGAAGCTTTCGAGTAGTAATGGCAAGCTGATTCAATCCCTGAAGGGACATCACAATAAAATTACTTTAGTCAGTTTTAGCCCGGATAGTAAGATGCTTGCCACTGCGGACAAAGATAATACCATAAAGCTCTGGCAGAGTGACGGTACACTCGTTCTAACGCTTAAGGGACACGGAAACCGCGTTAGATGGGTGGACTTTGGAGCCAATGGCAAGACATTTGCTATTTCCAGTGTTGAAGATGTGGTGCAACTCTGGAATAGCGAACACAAAAAGATAGTTGCTACCTTAAAAGGACACCGCGATCGCATCAATAGTGTCAGTTTTAGTCCTACCAGTCAGCTCGTTGCCTCTGCCAGCGATGATAAAACTGTGAGACTATGGGATTTTGACGGTCATGCACTGCATATTTTAGACAAACATACAGATAAAGTAAATCGCGTCCGTTTTAGTCCAGATGGTAAGATACTTGCCTCGGCGAGTGATGACAAAAGCGTGAAAATTTGGAACTCTCAAGGTGGATTTATTAACACTCTTCAAGAACATAAAAGCCCTGTTCGGGATGTAATTTTCAATCCGAATAGTTCAACGATTGCCTCAGCTAGTGATGACAGCACTGCTATCCTCTGGGATTATCAAAGTGGCAAGCTTGAGCATCGCCTATCAGGACACACTGCGTCTGTTAAAAGTCTTAGTTTCAGCCCAAACGGTCAGATACTTGCCTCGGCTGACGATAATAATTTAGTGAAAATTTGGAGTCGCGATGGAATCTTACTAAAAAGCTTTAAGGAGGGAAGCTTTGGCGACGACAACATTAGCTTTACCTCTGATGGCAAGCAGATTTTTACTTGGGGTTATAATAAATTCTTGTTTTGGAGTATGAATCTTGATGAGCTTTTAGATATCGGTTGTCTGAAAGCACGGGATTATCTGAAAAATAACCCGAATTTACAGAAGAACGATCGCTCTCTTTGCGACTAGCTCTAAAATGGATAGTCAATAATTTCGGTATACTGAATTAAGTCTATCCTGTCAGGCGCCCGTGAAGAAGACTCTCAAACTCTCGAAAATTCGTTGCGGGCGATCGTTAAATCTTCTTCTTTTAACAGGTGATATCATGTCCCGTTGATTCGTCCTTATATGGGGGGGCGGGTTTATAAAGCTGTGGGCTTTAAAATTAAGAAAACTCGCGAACCCGACCCTACAGAACTTGACATTATACAAGAATGAATCAAGATGCTTAAGTATATAACTAATGACTACCGATCGAGCTTGCGCTGAAGTTGCCTCAGAGACTGGTACATTTCGGGCAAGCGGTTGTAGACGGCTGCGGCTTTGAGAAATAGTTTATGGGGAATTGCTGGAACGCCCGTCACGATCGCACCTGCGGGAACGTCGTTGTGAATTCCGGCTTTAGCAGTGGCGATCGCCCCATCTCCGATTTTAGCTTGATTAGCAATTCCCACTTGACCTGCCAAAATTACATTGTTGCCAATTTTTACCCCGCCGGCCATGCCGACTTGAGCGGCAAGCGCACAATTTTTTCCTACTTGACAGCCATGACCTACGTGTACTAAATTGTCAATTTTTGTATTTTGGCCGATGCGGGTTTCTCCGACAGCGGGTCTGTCGATCGTGCTGTTGCAGCCAACCTCAACGCCCTCTTCTAATACAGTGCAGCCAGACTGCTCCATTTTCACCCATCCTGTGGCTGTCGGCACGAACCCAAAACCTTCGCTCCCGATCGCCGCACCGCTGTGAATCACGCAATTTGCCCCGATGCGAGTACGTTCGTGAATGACACAGTTAGCGTGTAAAACTGTGCCGGGGCCTATTTCCGCATCTGGGTAAATTACGACATTTGGATGAATGCAAACGTTGCTGTCTATTTTGACTTTTGCTTGAATAACGACCTGGGGGCCGATATAGACATTTTCACCAATTTCTGCTGAGGGGTGAACCGCGGCTGAGGGATGAATTTCGGATGCTGGGCGAAACGGTTGATAGAAAAGGGCGATGGTTTGAGCAAACAGCAATCGCGGATCTGCTGCGGCAATCCAAGCAATGTTGCGATCGTCGCATTGAGCTTGGAGGCTTTCATCTAAGGGTAAAATTAAAGCCGAAGCATTTGTAGTGGCTGTATGAGCGGCAAATTTAGCACCTTCTATGTAACTGATTGTGCCCGATGCAGCTTCATCGACTGGGGCCGCGCCAGTAATTTCCGGATCGGCAGCAACCGACGCTGTGAGGCTGTGACTGGTGGCTAAGTTAAGTTTTTGTACTATTTCGCTAAACTTCATCTATAAAAATTTGTTGTTAATACGGATTTACCACTGTTAAAATTACCAGCTTTGGAGCACTATCTGAGCAGTTGGCCTTAAAAAAAAACAGTTCGCGATCGCACTCCGACTCCTCGAAACCAGGTTTTTCACCTCATCTGCGGGCTGCAACACGTCTTTTCGTCCCTCAAACCCGGTTTTTGGGCCCTATGGGTAAGTCCTGACCAAAAATTTCTTGATGGTACCCGCCACGTGATTTATCCGTGGAATCAATCCAAAATCGCAAATCGAAAATCCTCAAGCCCC
>NZ_JAUBTO010000254.1:0-6703 GCF_036702495.1 Microcoleus sp. C2D2
AGTTCTTGTTTTCTTGACAAGATATTAGATTCTTCGGATTCCTTTTGTCAAGCATGATTGAGACGCTCTTACCCTGGACTTCTTACAACTACGTAAGGATGTTTTGGATATCCCCGACAACGATAAACGATATAACTTGGAATCCCGTAAAGCTTGGCTATGGGTGTTTTCGATGCAAGTAGTATATGGACTAAGAGTGCATGAAGTATTTGCAATTCAGAACGTAAGCCAGTCATTTAAGACAAAAGATAATGTTGTTATCCCCCCGCTAAATAACCCCAGAAATAAAAACATGATTGCTGTAGTGGGAGATAAGACAACACTAGACACAACTACTAAAACAGGCTACCGTTTAGCTGTTCCATTGTTGCCTCCCACTCATCCTAACTTGATAGAACAACTGGAAATCAAAACAGGAAAAGTGCCTAATGTGAACATCATTTCAACCAATCCGTCTACCATTGTGGGAAAATTCAACAAATCGGCTCGCAATATTTTACAAGGTTGGTCTAAATTTACCCAAACTCACGCATTGCGTCACCTAAGTAATCTCAACGGCATGATGAGCGGTGTAAGCCTTGAAACTCGCGCTATGAGTCTAGGTCATAGTCCCACAATGAATGATGCAGTTTACAAGAAGCGACAGACTACTAATACCACCATTGATTTGTTAACAAGGTCAGATAGTCAAGCTATCCCGTTAAGTTCAGCTATCAAAGTGCTTAAACAACAAGGTTTTGATACAGGGAAGATTGCTTTATTAGCCAGCATCTACAGCGTTAGCACCGATAAAATCAACGAACTACTTATCGACTAACCCCTTGCCCACCTACCGACCGCCCCCTAAAAAGGGCGGTTTTTTATTGGGCGGTTTTTTATTGCCGATCGTCCGGCACGGAAGAAGGAAACCTTCACTCATGTTGTGTGCATGGTGTGAATCAAAGTAGTAAAGTCTCTCTCTGCTTTCAAGTGTATTTCTGAGCTTAGCCGCCTAACACGGGCGGCTATTTGTGAAAAAGGAAGTCTTTAGGCGCCTAACAGCAAAAAACCCGGTTGTTACACCGGGGAACCCTAGAACCTTGATAAATTAATAGTCAACCAAATTTTATGCCACAGGCGGAACAGTCTGTTCGGATATCCTGGCTACCAACTCTTGTAGCGGAAAAAGTTATGTGCAACCCCATAGGGTCTGAACAAGTTTTTTTGCGGTGACTTTACGGCAAAATATTCCTAACCCCTATAGGTTTCCAGCATAGGAATATGCGAAATTATGACCCCTTAGCAGCCGACCTGTAAAGGTGGACTTTGCAGAACGACCGAAATAGCTTGAGAGCATTTTCTTCTGAGGGCTGCTGATGGCAATATTCAGTAAAGTCAGTTACAACCTCAGTAAGCAGAACTGTTAACTCGTTGTTGTCATCCTTAAAAAAGTCTTGTCGAGTTCCGTCAAACAAAAGTTGGTAAAACTCTTTGAGAAAACAGTATTTGACATAATTCACGTTGTAGGATATAAATCTTGACTTGAGAGTCGCGTACCGAGGGCTTTCCTTCTTCAAAAACGAGTCCTTGTACTGAATCATTCCATCTGCCTGAAGCATCTCAATTTGAGGTGAGATAAGGCTTCTTGTCTCGTGCCAAGGGGTGGTTGTGACTTCCATTGTTTATCTTTTACAACTAAGTATTCTCGAGTACCTGACAGAAGTGAATAAAAGAAAAGACTCACTGCCTGGAGCAAGTAAGTCTTTTTCCACAAATAGCCGCCCGTGTTAGGCGGCTAAGCCAGAAAATAAACTTATACCCTCAAACAAACATCGGAGATGCGGTCAGCCCACTGATGTTTTCTGATATAGTAGTTGCCCCGTGGCGGTGGGAACTCTCCCTTATGTGCCAGCAGCGCAAACCACGACTCTAGGCAATCCTGTACCCCAAAATGTTGGACGTAAGGATATAGATTGAGGCTTTTAGCTTCCGCTTTTAAGCGGTCTGCCAGTTCTCGGTCAGCACCGATTCGGTCGCAGTGAATCGAAGTGAACCGATAAACCGTACTTTCCCAATCGGAGAGGGTAGATTCGTCAAGACCTTTGCTTACCACGTAATCCCAGAGGGCATTAAAAGTTCTCACTACAGCGGGAAGTGCGGGTAAAAACAGGCACAACCGCAAAAGCGCTTGAGACGGCAGCAGTATCAGTTCTTTGGTTGGTGGTAGGTTTAATTTCAGAAGTGCTTCTTCTAAAGCTTTATCCCGTAGTACCAACAAACCGCCTTCAATCAACTCGCCCAATACAGGGCTGTCTGAACCGATTATCTTTTTGAGATGTTTGGCTTTTAATCCGTAGTAAGCAGCCACATCATTCACCGTCATTACACGTAAGCCGAAATACTTAGCCCACTGATATTCGTTGGGCATTACCTCGCAAAGTATCTCAAGTGCCTTGTCGTGGGTAATGCCATCGAATAGGTGAATTCGCGCCGCGCGTGAGTCAAAAAGCGATTCGCGCGTTAAAAATTGCGGTTGTACCGCGCAATCAGAATTTTTTTGTGACATAATAAGAGAGCCAAGAGTTGTAAGCTAACTGGAGGCAACGACCCCGACAGCGTTCACGCGCCTAGGGGTTATGTTGTTTCAATTGAAAGGTTTGTGTCCGCCTAAAATGTCGGACGGTTTTATGCCATGATTATTTAGCTCCAAACGTTGTCAGATAACGGATTGGGGAAGTCGTGACTTGGCTAGCGGTGATAACGCTGGTCAGTCGCGCATCAATCTTCCTTAACAACACGATCGCAGTATTTTGCGCCTCGCGTCAAGCCGCAAATTCGGTCATATTTGCTCTTTTTTCACAAATAGCCGCCCGTGTTAGGCGGCTAAGCTCAGAAATACACTCAAATACTCTTAAATACTCTGTTTTACTAGGAGCCGAAATAAAGCCCCGTTTTAAGGGGCGTAGCTTCCTAATTCCCTTTTTGGGCTTTACCCTCAATCATCTCCAAAATTGCCTCTACATCAGCGAGAGAGGCGGTTGACTTCCTGCGGACAGCCCTTAATTGATTGAGTACCTCTGCTGCTAAGTCTTTTTTATCCATTTCCATAAACGGCAAAACCTTACTGTCTGGCTGTTGCGTTATATCCGCACCGTAAGGCTTTACTTCAGTTTCGTCCGTTTCTATAAATGGGTGACCAAAGTCTGGAATACCCTTTCGCAGCAGTGCTTCTATGTAATCATTTCGGGTCATCCCTTGGGCTTCACCAAAATCTCCCAGCAATTTCCAGTCTTCATCCGTTAAGTTCACCGAGCGCACTCTGCGAGGCGCCTCAGACTTGAATGCAAATTTGCCTGATGTGTTCCGTGGTTTATTACTCATTACCGTTTCCATAAATGGCTAACTTTACCTTAGCCGTTTCCATAAACGGGTGTCAAGATTTTTGGCGTACCGTTTCCATAAACGGTATTAACCTTCTCAAAACCCTTCAAACCGCTGGGGTGACAGTTGGGAGTAGCGGACGGTGTGGTGTCGCTAGGCAAAAAGTGTTAAGGTTCAATCTAGGTTTATCAAGGTTCTCACTCACTTCATCACTAGGGGTAGCGGGAACTTTTTTTGCCTGCGGGTGCAAGCGATAACGACAGAAGACAAATTAGTATTTCTGGGTTGTTGCTGGCTACTTACCTCCATTTTTACAGATAGCCGCCCGTGTTAGGCGGCTAAGCTCAGAAATACACTTGAATACAATGACTTTGAGTCCCGAAAGCTTAAATAACCTCAAGCCAGGGGTAAACAGGTAATAAATCTTAACAGTAGGAGGCGGTTACGCCTCTTTTTTTTGACTAGACTGAAAGACGAAACGAGTGGAAAACGAGTGGAAAACGTTAATCGGGGATTAGGTGAAATTTCTAAACGGCGCAACTGTAAGGTTCAGGGGTTGATGGGAGTAGAAGGACTCGAACCTTCGACCTTGAGATTAAGAGTCACCTGCTCTAACCAACTGAGCTATACTCCCGCATCTAAGCTAGTATAACACAACCGTTCTGAAAACTCAACTTTTTTTGTAAAAATTTGTGGCGATCGCCCTTACTGCAATATTTAATTTAAGTTCGATCGCCCTGATTCCACATTTGATTTAAGCGCGATCGACCTCAAGCACCTCCCCAGAGTTGTGCAAAACGTGCGGCCGACCATCCAACCAAATCTGATACTTGCCCATCTCCAATCTCGACAATTCGCTTGACTCCATCTTGGCGATTTACTGCATCCACACAGAAAAATTTGCTGTGAATTCTGGCAGCACATTCCCTGACAATATCAGGGATTTCTTCGCCCTCACAAGCAGCAAACAGTTGGCCGCGTACAGCGAAGTAACGCTTCTCTGATTGTACAACAAAATCCTCGACAAGTCGCACACAAATCCCACCTTCTATTGTTCCTCGGAACTTTTGCATCTGCGCAATGACCGCTCTAATTTCTGATGGATGTTTAATAATTGAACCGGCTGACGTTTTGAGAGACTTAACGTAATCTTTGATAAAAAACCTTTCCCAGCCTAATGTTCTCAATTCGCTTTCCAAATCATCATCAACGGTGTAAAACTTTGTTACTGGGGTTAAATCGGCGATCGCAGGATACCAATTTGGCAGATAGTGCGTTAATAAATACTCAGCTTGCGAGGTAAAGGGACAAGCTCCTACACTCTCTACAGCATTAACCAACTGTTCGTATTCCGAGGGTGAAAGCATCCAACCTCTGTAAACTACTTCTGAGTTTTGGGGAAGCGGCGGGCTGATTTTAGGTGAATTGTCCCCCAAGGATTCTAAGCAGATAGCCGCAGTGTTGAATCCTGCTTTATTAAGCGATGCAGCTTGGTCGACGTACATCTCATCAACCTGTTTTCGATTGAAGTAATCGCTAGGAAAAAGAAATATCATCACAGCTTTATTATTGGTACATAACCTTACAATAAGATGACTATTTGTACATAAAAAATAATTAGTAAGGTGGACTTTTGCCCACCCTACTGACTATAATTGGTTCCGAAAGCGTCTACTTGAGAATTCGGGAGACGACACCGGCGCCCACAGTGCGATTGCCTTCGCGGATGGCAAAACGCATATTTTGTTCGATCGCGATCGGCTGCAACAACTTCACAGTCATATTAACCCGATCGCCCGGCATTACCATGTCGAGCCCGCTGCCGTCATCAGCCGTAAAAGATGCGATCGTACCTGTAACATCCGTTGTCCGCACGAAGAATTGAGGGCGATATCCCGCAACAAAAGGAGTGCGGCGGCCGCCTTCTTTTTCTGACAGCACGTAAACCTCAGAATCGAATTCAGTGTGAGGTTGAATTGAACCGGGTTTAGCAAGCACCATCCCCCGCTCAATTTCGTCTTTTTGGATGCCGCGAAGCAACAAACCGACATTATCTCCAGCCATTCCTTCATCCAGAATTTGCTGGAACATTTCAACACCGATAACAGTTAGCGTGCGAGTGTTTTGGATTCCCACCAATTCCACAGTATCGCCGACTTTGATTTTACCCCGCTCGATTTTGCCAGTGGCGACAGTTCCCCGACCTTTGATCGAGAACACATCTTCAACAGCCATCAGAAAAGGTTTGTCAATATCGCGATCGGGCGTAGAAATCCAGTCATCTACCGCATCCATCAAATTGTAAATGCCATCAACCCACTCATCCTCGCCGCGGTGTATTTTCGGATTAGCAGTCATCTTTTCCAGCGCTTTCAGTGCCGAACCTGCGACAATTGGAATATCATCGCCGGGGAAACCGTAAGAACTGAGAAGTTCGCGAATTTCTAACTCGACTAACTCCAAAATTTCCGCATCGTCCACCATATCTTTCTTATTCAAAAAGACAACCAACTTCGGCACTCCCACTTGCCGCGCTAACAAGATATGTTCGCGAGTTTGAGGCATCGAACCATCGGCAGCGGACACGACGAGGATTGCACCATCCATTTGAGCGGCACCCACGATCATGTTTTTCACGTAATCAGCGTGACCCGGACAATCAACGTGAGCGTAATGGCGATCGCCTGTTTCATACTCAACGTGAGCCGTATTAATCGTGATTCCCCGCTGTTTTTCTTCCGGTGCAGCATCGATTTCATCGTACTTTTTAGCCTTGGCCCGACCCTGTGCAGCTAGCGTCATTGTAATCGCCGCTGTTAGGGTTGTTTTGCCGTGGTCAACGTGACCGATAGTACCGACATTGACGTGGGGTTTGTTCCGTTCAAATTTAGTGCGTGACATTACATTTGATTCTCCTTTTAGAATTGTTGTTTGTTTTCAATCATTAGTTTTTAGTCCTTAGCCTCTTTTTAATGAGTAAGAACCGCTGGCTAATGATTAAAAGGGAAAGTGGAGGAGTCGAACCTCTACAGCTTTACGCTGCACTCTGGTATTCCAAACCAGTTGCTGTCCACACAGCCGCACTTTCCAAGTTTTGGGGTTTTTAACCGCAGATAATTGCAGATTTGGGATTTTTAACCGCAGATAATTGCAGATAACGCAGATGAACGCAGATAAAGGCAGCAGATTCTATGCAACAATGTGCCGTTAAATCTCAAGTCTAAAATTTCACAGATATCCCTTAATCTAAAATCTAAAATCGATGTTTTGGGATTTTTAACCGCAGATAATTGCAGATAACGCAGATGAACGCAGATAAAGGCAGCAGATTCTATGCAACAAT
>NZ_JAUBTO010000255.1:0-6679 GCF_036702495.1 Microcoleus sp. C2D2
TTTTAGCAATTCTTTATAATTTACTAAATTAAAGCCGTCCTAGAAGGACGGGGCTTTCGACCCAGTTTCTTGGTAAATTTTAGGCAATCCCCATCCCGATCGACCCAGTTTTGGCACGCTCGCCACTGGCGAGCGTTGCCGAAGCTTTATTGCAACTGCACTCTGGCCGAACCGACTCCGGCTGTATTGTTCTCGGGCAATTTCCAGTATGAAATTGCGGGGGAATTAGAAGGGGAAAAGCTGCATCATTTGTACGAGCTTCTGGAAAACTGGCAGCCCGATTTAGAGGCTTACCGGGAAATTGTCATCAAGCGGTTTTTGGGACAAGAAACCGAAGAGTTGCCGGCTGCCGCGTAAAGAACGAGAGGAAATAAGTTTATATTGTCTGAGGCTGTTTGAGAAGCTTAATATCAGGAATAGCCAATCGGGCCTAACATTTATGATGCTTTAGCTGTCAGGTTAATTTTTTCCTTTCGCCACTTCCGGGCGCTTTGTTTGACAGCTTCTATTTCCTCAAAATCTACTCGAATCGCGGCGATTTCAAATTCTATGCCTAAAACCGTACTAACTTCGAGGATTTCTACAAAACTGGCGCATTGATAATCTGTATCTTCATACTGCCTAACTCGCTGTTCTTCAATTCCTAGTATTTGAGCCAGTTCTGGTTGGCTGATTTGGGCTGCTATTCTCGCTTTAATTAAAGCATCTGGCAGCTTATTTATGCTGTCAATTTTAATGAAAATCGGCTGATTTCTCTCGCACTTAATTAGTGTTTCGTATTCAGCAATCTCTGCTTGTAAAGCCGTCAAATGAGATTGTTTGACATCGCGAGAAAGTTGCCAACCATCAGGGTCTTTTTTCTTCAGTTCTTCATCTCGTTCTAACGCCTTAAGAGAATCTTCAAATCTGCGGGCGCATTCTTGGCTGGATTCATACTCTTTTTCGTTTTTAATCATGGTTCCCACCTTAATATATCTATGGCTATAATCCCTTTAGGGTTTAACTCTCTGTCGCGCAGAAAGAATTCTAAAGAAGTTAATCCGCTATCTCCTACAGGTTGGTCCGAACGAAAGATTTCACCTTTATATTTGGATTTCTGCGCGCTGCGGTCTAAATTATTTAGCAATCTCGGGGCATTTTTTCGCAGATAATCGTAATCCACATCTTCCGGTTCCCAACACGCATCAAAATCACCTGGTTTTGGCTTGCTACTAACAAAACTACCGTTAATATAAATAGTTCTACAGCCTGCTGCTTTTAATTGGGCGAGTGCCAACTCCAAACCATCTATCATTCGCTGCCTCGTAGAATTAGTACCAAATCTATTTTTAAACTCCTCCCATTCGCACCAATGCACTCCCGGTGGCAAGTTGCCGTTCTCATCAAATTTAGGAATCATGCCCTCACACCTTTACACCTTAACACAATTTTACTGTCAGTTTTTAATGACTGTTGGTTTGCTCAGCATACCTGAATGTTTGGGAAAAAGCGATCGCGATTTGTCATAATTAATAAGTTGTAACAGGAACGCTCGATCGGACAAAAGTCGCTACGCTAGCACAGCCTGCAACAGTTTTCAAACGCATGAGGTACGATCGGTAAAGTACCAAGTGTATTTTGAGCGCTCGCGCGACGAAAACAACGAACCATTGTGCGAGATCGCACAAATTCAATTGCTTGTAGAAAAAGTCGCGATCGCAATTTGCATTCTCATCTAGCTGTTGTTTGATTCAAGCGCGTGAAGCGCAGCTATCCCGAGCGTAACTCGCCAACTTTTACCAATACTTATCCTACCTCAACTTGAGAAGCATTTCGCTCTAAATACTCCCGATACTCGGCTTCATTACCCCCAAAAGAATCGACAGTAACTTGACCTTTAGCCAACGGTTCTAAAACCGATTCGATCGGCACCCACTTGCAATAACAAATTACAATAATATCGAAATACGCGATCGGATCGAAATATGCGATCGCACCGCCACTCAATCCTGGACTGTCAATACGGGGTAAAGTCGGGATACGATCTTGCACAAGACAATACATGAAGTTTTGCAACAACAAGCGATCGCACAAATCGCGGTACATTTAATTTACATTGCCTCAAAGCCATACAGTTCAGGGAACTTCCCACTACAAAAGGCTAAAAACCCTCCGCTCCGCGTTTTTGTCCCCAGTAAAAAAGGGATAAATGTTCTTGATGGAGATTGTGCTTTCAAAAATGGAACGTGAATCTGCTACATAAGATTGACATAAAGCGGACAAGAATGACATCTCGGACACTTAAAACTTACTTCCTGCTTCTACGTAGGGAGTCGGCTCCTTCTACTCTACAGGCGTGAATTCAGGATTAGCCATCCTTACTCTATCTCGTGAGACCGATGCTAAATTAATCGCGGCATTCAAATCTCGATGACAACTGTTGCCACAAGCCTCACAAACAAACAATCGGTCGGAGAGTGGCATCGGTTGAACGTTACCGCACTTTGAGCAAGTTTTAGATGAGGGATACCATCGATCTACCACTTCGACAACAGTGCCGTAGATGGGAGATTTATAAGTTAGTTCTCGTCGAAATTCATAAAACCCTGAATCTAAAATTGCAGCCGCCAGTTTGTGATTTGCTGCCAGACCAGAAATATTTAAATCTTCGATGCGGATGCGAGCGTACTTTTGGCTAATTTCTGTAGTTGTTTTCTGCAAGAAATCCCGCCGTATATTGGCAATATCGGCGTGTTTTTTAGCCAGTTGTCGAGCGAATTTCCGAGCTTTTTTCGATGCTTTGATGCCAAGTTTTCGATTGCCTAATTGCTTGTTTCGATTGCGGTACTGTAGTTTCCCTAGCTTGATTTTCGCATTTTTTAGGGAATCTGGCAGTTGGTATACCGTACCGTCACTCAAGGTGGCAAAGGTGGATACTCCTAAATCTATGCCTGTCGCTTCCGATACTTCACGATATAAAGGGGGGATTTTGTCAGCTTTTATGGTAAAACTGACGTACCATTTGTCCGCAGTACGGCTGATGGTAAATGTTTGAGAGCAACAGTTGTACCCGATAGCTTCTTTCAGGCGAAACGTTCCCAGTGTAGGAATTTTTATCCGATTGCCAGCCATCTGAAATACTGGTCCATTGCTGCTGTCTACTGTAAACGAATCCCCGGATTTCTTGCGTTTGAAATTAGGAAACCCGCTTAACCCTTTAAAAAAGCGTTCGAGGGAGTTATTGAAGGCCCGGAAAGCATTTTGATAAACGCGGGATGATAAAGTGTTAGTCCATTGATATTCTGGTTGTTTTTTGATGAAATTGGTAAAGGTTTTTTTTATTTCGGCAATCTTTCGGGTGCGGCTGACTTTAATGTCCATCACGCCCACGTACAGGGTACGAGCTAGGTTGTAGCAAAACCGAGCGTAACCAGCGTGTCGCGCCATGAGGGTACGTTCAGCATTGTTGAGTTTGAGTTCTAGCTTCAGGGCGTACATAGCCAGGGAGCAAGTCAGGAGTGCCAACATTGATACTTATTTTACCAGTTACAGACAGCGATTGCGACAAGAACACCGTGTTTTTTGGACCTGATGTCTTTAATGTCAGGAAAAGTCTATGAAACTGCCGTTTAGTATCATCTCAACCAATGGACGATCGGCCCAAGCATGAACGATCGAACCAATTACCCGCAGCCAATTGCGGGCCGCTCACCTGAGATTGCGATCGAAGAACAGTTTTTTTACGGATAATCTCTGCAATATCATCCATAATCTCTGCAAGCTCCGTCTCATCCATTCCCAAAAAAACCGGAACTCGATCGCCAAGAAACAAACTGAACAAATATCGCTGCGGCTCCAGAGGAAGCGAACTAATCATTGCCTCAAGACTGTCGCTATAAACCCGCTGCTTCCCTTTTCTAAACTGCGAAATCATTTGCTGGCTTACGCCTGACTGCTCCGACAACCATTTAGCAGTGATCCCGTAGTATTCAATGGTTTTGTCGAGAGCTTCATAAAACTTCATTTTTATTCAGCCATAACTGAAACTATATCATATAATTAAGTAATTACTTAATTATTGTTGCCTACTCAGACAAGCTCAATATAGCACAAACATTATGTCTGAAGAAAAAAGCTGGCGATCGACCGGAGCGGGGAAAAACCTGAAGACTTGCAGCTCTTGATGCAGGAGTTTAATAAATGAAAGCAATTAATAAAGCTAAAACCAGATCGAAAGCCAAGTTTCAACCACAGCCTCCGGCAGAACAACCGGTCGATTGCCCTCAACATGAAAGCGACGCTCAACAAGCGATCGACTGTGCGGCACCTTTGACAACTGACTCAATTGCTGAGTTGCTGCCGTCAGTCCCAGCAGGGTTTAATATCTCGCAAGCCTTACCGGAGTTCGATCTAGAAAGCTTTGACAAACAAGAATTGCTAAGCCGAATTGCGTCGGAGCACAGACTAATAGAGCGCATCGAGCGAAAGGAACTAGAGCTAGCTTTTGCAAAGTTGAACTGCGCTCGCAATGCGGGTTTGCTGCTGCAAGAATTTAAGCGACGGTGCAATTATGGAGAATTCCTGAGCTGCTTGGAGTCGGCGGGAATTCGCCCGCGAACCGCACAGGACTACATGGCGATTTCAAAATATTGGAACCTTATCGAAGCAAAAGCGCGGAGCTCCGCGTTTTTGAAAGATTGCGAAACACTCAGCATCAATTGGGCGCTCGCTGCTGTTCGAGATGAAAAAAAATCTTTAAAGAAACCTTTGAAGTCGGCAGCAGCAGCCAGCAACCCAGACAGCGGTCGAACGTCGAGCGCGCCAGAGCAACCTATTTTGGATTTAGCGATCGGATCGCCGCCCGTTGAAACAGTACAACTGGCCCAAGGGGATTTAGTTCAAATTGGCAACAGCAACGCCCTCTATGGCGGAAATACGGGCACTGTCAGAGGTTTTGCCAACGGTGGGCGATCTGTTATAGTTCGCCTTGACGGAGGTTCGGTTCCCTCTGAAATATTTAATCTCTCTGACGCGGGTTCCGCTCCCGAGCCATAAAGTTGTTGCACCTACTGCACCTGCTACAATCGCTAGCGTCACGCAAGAGCAAAATGCAATGGCAGCAAGTATCGGACTAAGCAACGGTAAAACAGTATTGCCCGACTTTGGCAACAGCGATCGAATTCGGATGGAACGATCTGACCCATTCACTGTAGACGATCGACCTTTTGCAACCGCGATCGAAATTGAAGGAAACGGCGAAGCCGCACGCTGGTACGAAGAAACAGCAATCGGCGTTATCAGCAGTTCCGAAGGTTTCGACACCAATCAAGCTGCACGAATGGTCTGCGAACTTTTAAAAGTTGACTTTAATCGAAGAACAAAGGCTACTTTAGAGCTTTTTTCTTATTCACAATTAAAACAACTACTGCAATTGTGCGAGGCAGAATTAGACAACTGCAAACAAAGAGCGAGCGCTCTCGCCGATCGCTAATGACTATCTCTCGACTTTTTGGGCTTTAAGTTCTGAATTGTTAATATTTTTTAGAGAATATTGACCGCCAAATAAAACCACGGTTGCGGCGTGGTTTGCTTGCGGTTGCGCGCGGGCGCTCGCAGATTAAAGCTGCCGCGATCGACCGCGGCAGCCCCAAAAAAATTTCGACCCTCAGTCGGCTAATTTACTGCCTGCAATAGACGAGCGCTCCAAATAGCTCTCTCGATCTCAACAAAATTGAATAGTGCTGGTCTTGGCTAAAAAGTCGCACCCGCAAACAACTCGATCGATTTAATTGTTTGCATTCTGGCGATTGAGGATGTCTTGCGTCTTGCGTCCGCCGCCGACGAAAGCGGTTGCTATAATTTGGTGAATTTAGGTGGCTTTACTTTAAAATCCGCCTCAATTTTCCAATCCCTCACCCACCAAAGCTTCCAGTTCAGCTAACAGCTTCTCTAGTTTCTTCTGCTTTTTGGGGTCATCCCAAACCTTAGACTTTTTCACTCTGCCATAAGCTGCATCTACGCGACCTTTAAGCGAGCGATTCGGTGCTGTCGCCTCCCCGGTATTTTGGGCTTTTAAATCGGCAATGCGCTGTTTGATTTGGGTCAGAGAGAGGTTGAGATCGATCGCCTCCTCTAGTAATTGGGAGCGCTCCGAGCTATCCTTAACTCGGGCAATCGCTCTGGCTTTGGTATATTCAATCCGTCCTTTCCGCAGCGCTCCAATCACATCATCTGGCAGGTTCAGCAAGGGGAGGCGATTGGTTCGGAAACTCTCTGGAGTGTACTTCCCGACGAGTACAAATATATCGCTTACTATTTGCCAATCCGAGCTGTGGATAACGTTATCCACACCTGCGCGTTCTGGGTGCGCGGCCGCTCCGAGCAAAGCAATAACTGACGAGGAGGTAGAGTTTAATTTCATTGCCAGCAATTGCAGAATCCCCTCGGTTTCCTCAATCGCATTCAAATCTTCCCGCTGCAAGTTCTCCAGCAGTGCAATTTGCAGCGCCTCTGTGTCTGTCAGTTCCCGAATCACGACAGGAACTTCATTCAAGCCTAACGACGACGCGGCTCGATAGCGCCGTTCTCCCGCTACCAATTCGTACTTATTGCCATCTATGGGGCAATGGCACTGAAAAAGTGAGCAAAAAAAAATCTGTAAGGCAAGATATACATAGATAATTGCCTTACAAACCAAAAT
>NZ_JAUBTO010000256.1:0-6631 GCF_036702495.1 Microcoleus sp. C2D2
AAGGGGAGAGGGGGAGAGGATTTGACGATTTTTGATCGGGACTCGAAATATACAATTTAAATGCACAACAGCTTATCGCCCTTTTCTTCAAATCTCATGAAAGCAGACAAGCTAGATTTTTTGGCAAACAAATCTCTCTCGGAACTCAAAGCGCTCGCTGCCGAACTGAAACTTGAACCCAACGGCGACAGGCGGTTGAAATCGACTTGGTTCGACCTTTCGATCGAGTATCGGTGTCCGGGAATAAAAAAACGAGCCGCGAAACTTCGCGATCTAGCTGGCGCCGAGAGACTGAGGGTACTCCTTGAAGAAGAGCGCCAGAAGACGATCGCCATTGGCGAAAAATCCCCCGGTGCCGATCTCGTCCAGGAGCGGATCGAAAAATCCCTTGATGTCGATCGCGCCCGCTTTGCCGATCGAAAAATCCCCCGATGTCGATTGCCCCCATCCGGCGATCGAATTCCCCGATCTGGAATCTGCACTCGCATAGCAAGTGTGCGACTCCGGGCGCCAAATCAGAAACTGCTGGAACTTGCCCGATCGCAATCTGAAGTTATTCACAAAGCAAAAGACATTTCACCTGTGGAAAAACCCAGTCTCTGCCGCGTTCTCAAGTTAGCTCTCGCGGCTTGCCTGGATGTCTCCTTTCGCTGTCACCGGAGGATGGATTCTCAGCATGGGAACCATGAAGCGGGATTTTAAAAAGCTCAGACACATCTGGGAATTGCTGATTGTTGAGGACTGGCCTTTGACGGAGCTATTTTGCCCGCCACCACTACCACTCGTCCAAAAATCTATTTTCACAGCGACACACACAAGATATTGTTTCATTCCCGATCCGATGACCCGATCGATATCTGGCGTCTGGGCTCGGTCAATGCTCAGTTGAGCGGCGAGGAGCCGCCTGCTGGAGGTGATGCTCAGTAGCAGTCCCGTTTGTTCCATCACTTCTACTGTCTCCGTGCGAGATCCTTTGAGCGAGGATCTCGCTTCCTACCACCACAAAACACAATCGAATCAATAAATACTTTTACTTATCGGCATTCCCAGATGCCGCCGATGACTGATGAGATTAAAGCCCAAATTGCAGCAATCGACTTCAATGTAGCGAATTTGATTCTGAAAAATCAGGGCAACAATCGCGCGCTCTCTAAGTTAGCAGAAACTCTTTCGGACTGCTGGGATAGTTGTGAGATGAACTTGCACTGCATTCGGATCGTTGGCGGCGGCGAGGAACCTGTTCGGGCGTGAGGCTAAGCCTCACTACCTGAGAAGGAAAAAGACTTAATTTTCTCTACCGCTATCATATCAAATCCGTTAGCATCGGAATAGTAAGTTCGAGTTGACAGTTGACAGTTGACTGTTCACTGTTCACGGCGTCAACAGTCAACTGTCAACAGTCAACTGTCAACATCATTCCGGTGTAACCGGAAATGATATCACATCCACGGTAGCCATCAAAATCCTAGCTGGCACTTTCGGCTGTGATTTCGAGACAGCCGCGAATGATGTCGAAAAAATAAGTCAATTATAATTTGGGGCGTTGCTGAATTAGGGTATGATAGATTGAGAATACGATTGCCCAAAAATAACACTTCAAAAAACATAGAGCTTATGCAATGTCCTGAATGTCAGTCAAGTTACGTTAATAAAAATGGTCATAAAAAAGGCAAACAGAATTATATTTGTGTCAATTGTACCGACAATTTATAGACTGCTATCAACCTCATAAAGGTTACTCTTGGGAGGTGAAACGTGAATGTCTCAAAATGTATGTTAATGGCCGGGGTTTTCGAGCAATAGAAAGAATTAAAGGAGTACATCATACCACTATCATAAATTGGGTCAAGCAAGTCGGGGAATTGCTTCCTGATACTTATGAAGCAGAGACAATTCCCGAAGTTGCAGAACTTGATGAACTAGAAACATTTGTTCGCCTTTAAAAAATAAGATCTGGGTCCCGACAGCGGTTAATCACTTTCAGCCAGGGATTTTAGGATGGGTGCTGGGCGATCGTGCGTGCAGCAACTTTTCGACCATTGTGGGAATTAGTCGGCAATTGGAAATGTTATTTTTATATTACAGATGGATGGCCAGTTTATCCCATGTTTATGACCGATGGAGACCCTATTATCTGTAAAACTTACACGACCAGAGTAGAGGGCGAAAATACGCGACTGCGACATTATTTGGCACGACTTCATCGCCAGACACTTTGCTATTCTAAGTCGAGAGAGATGCTCAAAAATTCCCTTAGCTTATTAATTCATTATCTTAAGTTTTGGGACGTTCCGGTTCCCTATCCAGGGAATCATTTCAATCGGATTCTAGCGAGGCAAATGGAGTAACTAATACATCCCTGCGATCGTACCAATCATACCTCAATTCAGCAACGCCAAAAGAGTTAACGTGTGCGGAGTCAGTTGGGTGTTGGCTCTACTTTTACTGTGCATTTAAAAGCAAAAGTTAATATTAGTTAGAAGGAAGTTCGACAAGGAGCAATGTACGAGATTTAACGGATTTAACGGGGGGGTTCGGCAACGGATTGTGTACGGGATTTAACGGATTTAAGGAAAGGAAGAGATGGCATAATTCCCGATTACCAATTACCAATTCCCTTTTTTATTGTGACACCGATCGCGATCGACCTCTGTTGCCGATCGCACAGTAGCATTTTTTCCCAGCCTAGAATACATGTATTATCCCAAAAGTGTCCCGCAGGATCTGGCGCCTCGCTGCATTCACAAGTCGCACCTCAAGCTGATTAAGGGGGTGGGGGGTTGCTTGGAGAAAGGTAATTTGGTAAAAGTAATGCTATGGTCGCGAACCAGTAGAAGGCAAAAGTTAACAGGAAATCAGGAATTATCAAAGGTCTCTGGAGGCAGAAACACAATTCTGCTTTTTGCCTTCATACTGCTGCTTTTAGTGGCGAGATAGCAATGCTGCTGAAAGCAGTGCGCAAGTTTTCAGAATCACAGGAGTTCATAGACATGATTAAACCTTGCAGTCAACCGCTAAAAATAAATCCTTTCACTTGTTATCGCGATCCCGCTACAGGCAGGTGGACTACTGTAGTTACAAGTGTTCAGGACCCTTGCGAAACAGACTCTACTTTGAAAGCAAAAGCCGAAGGCGAAAACGAAGGTAAAGCACAAAGGCTCGTTTCTGATTCTCCTGCTGTCTCGCTGCCGAAAAAAAGCCTTTCCTACTCCTTGCCTCCCCTTAAAAAGCTTGCTAAAAAATCTGCTGTTACTGTCAGCAGGTAGCTATCCCAGGGGTCTAATATAGTTTCCACCGTTACTCTCCAGGGATAGCCCAATAAAAAAAACGAACTTATCCCTAGCATAAATTGCCAAAAAGCGGTATACTGGCAGCAAACTTTCTCCTTCAATATCCGTGAAGTATTTGCTCGATCGCTGCCTCCAATTTGTATGGACAGACCGACCAATTCGCCAGCGGGGAACAGTCATAGTTGCTATCCCCGTGATTTGTCTGTTTGCTTCGCTGATAGCAATTGCAGCCCTCCGGGATACTACCCTACAGATAAGAAAGCGATCGGATACTAATAAGGCAATACTTCAGGAAACTAACCGCTTGTTAACAATGGTGGTGGATGCCGAAACAGGCATTCGGGGTTACGGGTTGACGAAGCGCCGCGAATTTCTATCATCCTACTTAGAAGCCAAGAAGAGTTTGCCTCCGCTGCTAGCTAAACTCAAGGTGGCGGTTCGAGAAAATCCACTGCAAGCTCAGCGATTTGAAGAAATTAAAAAAAGTACCGAAGAGCAAATAAATTTCTTGCAAAACACTTTGAATAAGCTCGACAGTTCGGCAACAAGCGTGCAGTCGCCGGAAATAATTCAGGTGTTCGGTCAAGGTAGGTTGCAGATGGATAACCTGCGCGAAAAATTTAATGCGTTTGTTGATGTAGGCGAAGCCTACCAGAAAGCAGTAGATCGACAAATACAGGAGTTGATAGATTTCATTAATTTTGTGCAAGTTGCTGGGTTGCTTTTCGGCTGTTTGGGTGGAGGGGCTTCCTGGTATTTATTTAATAGTTTAGAGAAGGAATTGAGGAAGCGGGAAGCTGGCTGGGAAGAAAGTAAAAGCCGCATTCAAGCTGTGGTAGACAATGCGGCTGACGGTATTATTACTTTGGACGCATCGGGAAATATTGAGTCTTTTAATAGGGCAGCAGAAAAGATTTTTGGCGAGAAAGCCGATCGAATAATTGGCTCGAACCTGCGGCGGCTGATAGCTATACCGCAGCCTTACAGCACCGCAGGGGATTATTCGATCGAATATTTTGTGTTAAATCCCGATACTAAGCTGAAGACTTACCAGCAAGAAACAGTTGGAGTTCGCAGCGACGGAACTAAATTTCCGATGGAGTTAGCTGTCAGCGAAATGCGTCTGGCAAATCAACAGTTGTTTATTGCGATTTGCCGCGATGCCCGAGGACGGAAAGAAGCCGAGGAAACTCTGCGCAAGCAAGCGCAAATGCTGGATTTGGCGAACGATACGATCGCGGTACTAGACTTGAACGGGGCGATTTCTTATTGGAATTTGGGGGCGAAGTGGCTCTACGGGTGGCGGAAGTCGCAAGCAATAGGAAAAAATATTCACGAGCTTTTACAAACAGAATGGACTCAACCTGTGGAGGTAATTCAAAAAGTGTTTTTCGATCGGGGTTCTTGGCAAGGGGAACTCGTGCGCACCAAGGCAGACGGCACAAAAATAACGGTGGCAAGCCGATGGACTTTGCAGCACGACGATCGAGATAAACCGGTGGCTATTTTGGAAATCAGCAACGATATTAGCGATCGCAAACGCTCAGAAATTGCTTTAGCCCAAAGCGCGCAGCGGTTTCGCGCTACTTTTGAGCAGGCGGCAGTCGGCATGGCCCAAGCGACTGTGGAAGGTAAATTTCTGTTAGTCAATCAAAAACTTTGCGAAATTTTGGGCTACAGCCGACAAGAATTGGTGGAGAAAAGATTTCAGGAGATTACTTGGCAGGGAGATTTGGCAAGCGAAGAGGAACTTGTGCGCCAATTGTTAGCAGGAGAAATTGAAAATTTCTCTCTGGAAAAGCGCTACATCCGCAACGACGGAGAGTTGGTGTGGGCAAACTTGACGGTTTCGCTGCTGCGAGAACAAAATGGCACTCAATTTCTGATGGGTGTGGTAGAAGATATTAGGGAACGCAAACAAGCTGAGGAATCGCTGCGGTTGCGCGCTGAAGAATTGAGTTGGACGGCGCAGATGCTGGCTAAAACGACGAATGTTTTGAGAAAGCGGAATCAAGAATTAGACCAGTTTGCTTATGTAGTTTCTCACGATTTGAAAGCGCCGCTGAGGGCGATCGCAAATCTCAGCAGTTGGATAGAAGAAGACCTCAGCGACTCGATGACAGAGGATACTCTGCACCAAATGAACCTGCTGCGCGGCAGAGTTCACCGCATGGAAGGTTTGATTGAGGGACTGCTGCAATATTCCCGCGTCGGACGCATTCAAGTGCCATCAGAAATGGTAAAAGTTGAGAAGTTATTAGCAGAAATTATTGATTCCTTGGCGCCGCCGTCTGGATTTGAGGTGAAAGTTGAACCGGGAATGCCAACTTTTGTGACGGAAAAATTGGCGTTACAGCAGGTTTTTTCTAATTTAATTAGCAACGCCATCAAGCACAATCGAGGTGAATCGGGTCACGTAACAATATCGGTTAAAGAGTTAGATGATTTTTACGAGTTTTCTGTGGCGGATGACGGGCCGGGGATTGCTCCTCAATATCACGATAAAGTTTTTGTAATTTTTCAGACCTTGGAAGCTCGCGATAAAGTTGAAAATACTGGCATTGGTTTGTCGCTGGTGAAGAAAATTGTCGAAGGTCAAGGGGGTACTATTTCCCTAGAATCTGCCGAAGGTGAAGGAGCAACTTTTCTATTTACTTGGCCGAAGCAACCTATTAGCAAAGACGGAAAATAAAACAACTTTAAACGTAGGGTGCCCGCACCAGCACCGCGATCGAAATAGTAAATGTAGGGTGCGCAGTGGACACTGAGATGCCGATAGCGACTGTTTAAACTGCATCACAACGGATTTCGATGATAAATCCATCAGGATCGTAAAAGTAAATGCCGCGTCCTGTAGCGCGAGTAACGGGGCCGCTGTCGATCGCAATTTGATTTGACTTTAGCACTTCCAGAGCGCGATCGAACAAATCCGGCTCGATATCGAAGGCTAAGTGGTTGGCGCGAGTAAAAGCCTTCTGGGGGTCTGGGTTTGGCGGTTCCAAGTCGGGCTGCCAAAATAGGTCAATCACAGTGTCGTCTGGGGTGACGAAATTAGCGACTTTACCAGCGGCTACCATTTCTGTTAAACTTGCGGGAATTTCTGCACCTGTTAGTTCGTGCAAACCGAGAACTGTACCGTAGAAGTGGCGGGAAGCTTTCATGTCGCGCACGTTTAAAGCGATATGGTGAACGCGCCGCAAGTTCCCCGGCGCGAGGACAATTTTGACGGTGTTTTCGGTAGTTTGCATGATTGTCAATTGCGAATGTTATCAGAGAATTGGGTCTAAAACCCCGTCTTTCCAGGACGGCTTTAATTCTAAAGTTTTAATGACTCACTAAAC
>NZ_JAUBTO010000257.1:0-6557 GCF_036702495.1 Microcoleus sp. C2D2
TCGCTGATGGTGACATCAATGAGCAAATCGACTGGCTGATCCAAGAATCCCCTCGCCTTTAGGCAGGGGAGTGTCAATGAGTTCGCAGTGGGTTGAGCGCAAAACGCCGGCAGCATTCAACACGTGGAGGCTCGATCGATTTTGGGGCGATCGCCTTTCATCAGAAACTTGGATAGAAACCCCGTCCTTTTTCTTGATGGGATTGCCTGAAATAGAAACAGTTCCCTATTTAACAATCCGAACATACAAATCTAAACTCAATGCACCAAATCAGCCAGCAGCCCCGACGCTTCTCGCTGCAAGCTCTGCCGATTGTCATCGTAACAATTAAGGACGTTCGAGCTGGTATGGCGGCTCAACTTCTGCGCCATTCGCGTATTGCCGTTGCTTGCATCTAACAGAGTCGTAATTGCAGCGTGGCGTATTCTGTGCGGGCTGATTCTTTTAGGAATTCCCGCAGCACAGCAAGTTGAGAAAACAAGCTTGTAAATAGCGTACCCGCTCAACCTCAACCCGTATTCCCGCTTTGTCAAAGCGATAAATAAAGGCTCTTGGGGCATTGCAGCTCCCCGCACGCTCAGCCAATCAGAAATCGCATCTGCCGTCGCGTTGTGCAAGTCAATTAGCTGCGCTTGAGTTCCCCTACCTTTGCCGTAAATATTCAAAGTTCGGGCTAGCGGGTCAAAGTCGCCTATATTGGCGCCGCCGATTTCTCCCCGGCGCAACGCATTGTCCCACAGCAGCCGGAGAACTGCATAGTCGCGCTTTCCCTGGGGCGTACTCCGGTCAGGAATGGACAACACCGACTGCATCGCCACCACATTCTCAGAAGCAACTCGGCCAAACCCTGTAGTATCCCGGTAAGGAACCACCTTCTCTCCTTCAACATCTACCAAACTCCACTCGCACTCGCCCACCTTCCGAGCAAAATTCACCAAACTTTTGATCGCCGCCAGCCGCCGATTAATCGTCGCTTCCTTAAGTCCCTTGTCGATTAGTTTGGCTTTATACTTGAGAACCACTGCGACAGCGGCGAAGCGGTTCAGCCGTAGGAACTCGCGCACCAATGCCGGGTGAGGTTCCTGCCCCGTCATTGTCGCAAAGAAATCGTACAAGTCTTTCTCATAAGCACGCCTAGTGTTGACAGAGCGCTTGGCAGCTAACAGCTCTGCCACGCTTGTCGCGCGTCGAAGCTATTTCTCCAAAGGAATTAGCAGCGTGTTCTAAGTCCATAGTCGGCCCGATAATTTGCCTTTCCAGACCAGATTACCCGATCGAGAGGTGCAAATAGCACAAGATTCAACCTTGAAAGACAACTTGAATACGTGCAGAAAATTTGCTGGGCTGTAAAAATACTCAGTTTCAATTTTGAGTCTCAACACTACTTATAACTAAAATTTATTGACGATTTGACGATTCTCCTGAACTTCCCTGTTTGTAAAGGTTTCAACTTCTAAGCTTCATTGACGATTTTTGACATTGTTTTTGACGATTCTCCCCAAATGCTTTCCAACTATAAGTTTGGGGAATAGCCGCTCTGTTTTTGACGATTCTGACGATTGGTTGATCGACCTGTCGCGATCGTCATTGACGACTTGCGCCTGACATGATCCGGTCGCCACTGCTATCTGATTGACAATCGTCAATGACGATTCTGAATTGTCAAAGCTGTTATTGACGATTGAAGTGCTTATGGAGTAGAAGTTTTAGGGAATCGTCAAATCGTCAACGCTAATTTTAAGCTTTTGCAAAAAAGGGATCGGCAGGCATTCGCGATCGCACTCGGGAGCAACTAACTTCCCTGTAGCGTTTTGAACCAGCATCCGACATAACCTTGGCTTTTGAGGACTTGATGCCTCACGAGTGTCCTAACTCAAGGTCACGACAAATTTTCTTTGACGATTTGACGATTCTTCTAAACTATCGTAGTTATAAGGCTTTCAGCTTCTAACTTTCATTGACGATTATTGACATTGTTTTTGACGATTCTCCCCAAACGCTTTTTCAGCATGGATTTTGGGGATATACTGCAAATTTTTGACGATTTTGACGATTGCTTGACGCCCATCGCCCTATCAAGCTGGCAGGGAAGCGGATTGTCCTTGTTATCGCGGGAGCGGGCGATCGTGAATTTATTGGGATGTGGCTGGGGAATCGTCAATGACGATTTTCAATCGTCAAAGCTGCTATTGACGGGGAAACTGCTTGATGTGTAAGAGTTTGAAACTATCGTCAAATCGTCAATGCAATTTTTAACTAAAAGGGGAGTTTGAGGGGCTGTAATTCCCCCGCCCTTCATGCTGGCGATGTGAAATTACTTTTATTTCCTCTATATTCAACAGCTTTGTTAAAAACTTTATCTCTTTTTTCGTTCTCATGGCTGTTCAATCCACCTAACCCCTCTAGCTTTTGCTTATAGTTAATAATAAATGAGCTTCCTCTGTCAGCCCCGGTAATGACTCTACCAACTATTTTGCTAGCTTCATTTGTCTTTCTTTCCTGGCGCCAGCTATTCATTTAGCATATTAACTAATGAAGAGTCATATTTATTAATTTCTGTGATGATTCACTCTCTCGCCACTCAAGCAGCCTATGTGCTAGTTGGGGGGTGCGGAATGTGGGTATTAATGTATTTACGATCAGCCGAATATGGTAGCGACGCAGCCCTTGCCCTGTAGTGAGAACTGTTGCCGAAATAATCACTGTCTTCTTTTAACAGCCTGATGGTGGGGGTGGAACGAATAAAAGAGGTCGGTGCATATTGAGATCTTTGTGTCTCCAAATAAGGTTTTAGAGTCTCATCAGGGTGCCACTATGTCATGTTATCCCTTCCAATGCGACAGTGATGCAGGCGATCGGTCTGATAGCGATCGCTCAAAACCGTTGCGCTTTAACCAACACCAGCTATTGACGCCTTTTCAGCGCAAACTCTTGCAAAAAAGTCTAGAAAGCAGCTTACCCGAACTGTACCGCCAGCGCATCCAAATTATGTTGCTGGCTGCGGAGGGTAAAACTCAAACCCAAATCTGTGAAATTTTGGGATGTTCTCAAGGAACGGCGCGCCATTGGATTTTAATGGTACAGGCTGGTCAAGCTCACAACTGGAATCATAGCCCGATTGGCCGGCCTAAAACCGTAAATGACCAGTACCTAGAACGGTTGAAAGAACTGGCTAGCAATACCCCGCAGGATTACGGCTACTCGTTCCGGCGCTGGACGGGACAATGGTTAAGCAAGCATCTCGCTAAAGAATTCGGCATTGAACTGAGCGATCGCCACATCAATCGCTTGCTCAAAGATATGGGCTTATCCACGCGACCAAAAGCAGTGCTCGTACAGAATACCACAGGCCAGGGAAAAAACCGCCTTGCGATCGGCGATCTCACAGAAACCTCTGTCTGGGAGTCCTCGGAATTTTTGCCTTTCAATCCCATTCGTTGAGAGTAGAACTATGATTCTGAATCAATCCGATCTATTGATTTCTAATGAGCTACTCCAAACAACATTTTGGCAATCATTTCTCGACAAAGAAATAAGTGAAATACGCCAAAAAATCCAAGTTATAGAGCCTCCGCCACTAAAACAATTTTGGAATTCGCAAAACGCTCAAGGTGGCATTTACATTATTGTTACAGGAAAAGTGCGGTTAACCTGTAGTCAGAATGAGAGACCCGTTTCCTTGAAAGCAGGCGAATCATTTGGTGAGCTAACATTGTTTCCAGAAGAGTCCTTTGAATCTTACTCAGCAAAAGCTTCGAGAGATGCACTAAAACTCTGTTTTATTTCTGGAGATAGCTTTTTAAACCTAAGTCGCAAATATCCTAAAATTCGACAGCATCTTCATCACCAGGCCGTTCTGCGAGATTCCTTACTCACAGGAACTGACGCTACCTTAGCCAACGAAAACAAGAGTCAAAAAAAAGCAGCTTTTCTCGATTATACATTACCAATCGAACCGAAAAACCAGAAAAAGATTAGTAAAGCTTACTTTCCCAGTCCCACATTGCAAGTGGGTCACTTGTGGCAGGGCATTACCCGCCGTTATCCCTTTTTTGCACAACAAAGTGCATCTGACTGTGGTGCTGCTTCCTTAGTAATGGTTGCTAGCTATTGGGGCAAGCGCTTTAGTGTTAATAGACTTCGGGATATGGCTAATGTCGATCGCAATGGTGCTTCTTTACGAGGTTTATCAGCAGCAGCAGAAAGTATCGGATTTTCTACCCGACCCGTGAAAGCCAGTTTAGACCAATTGGCAAAACAAAATCTACCTGCGATCGCCCATTGGGAAGGTAAGCACTACGTCGTAGTCTACGAAATCACCCGGAAGCACGTCATCGTAGGAGATCCAGCTATCGGTCAATCCACCCTTACTCACTCTCAATTTAAAGCTAGTTGGACTGGCTATACTTTGTTATTGCAGCCCACAGCTTTAATTAAAGATGCTCAAGAATACAGTACCCCATTTTGGCAAATTTTTGAGTTAGCTAAACCGCACGGTCTTGTCTTGTTTGAAGTTTTTATAGCTTCGGTATTTATCCAAATTTTTGGATTGATTACGCCACTATTCACTCAAATAATTTTGGACAACGTAGTAAAACGCCAAAGTCAACTGACTTTAGCTGCATTTGGAATGGGGTTGCTAATTTTTAGCTTGTTCCGAGTTGCCATGACCGGACTGCGACAATATTTGCTAGACCAAACAGCCAATCGAGTCGATTTAGCCCTAATTGTTGGTTTTATCAGACATACCTTTCGTTTGCCTCTCAGCTTCTTTGAGTCGCGCTATGTTGGGGACATCATTTCCCGCGTTCAAGAAAACCATAAGATTCAACGCTTTCTTACTGATGAAGCTTTATCTATACTACTGGATTTACTGACGGTTTTCATCTATGTAGGACTGATGTTATGGTATAGTTGGAAAATGGCCCTACTGGTCTTACTAATTATTCCCCCCTTTGTTTTATTGGCTTTAATTGCTACTCCTTTCTTGCAAAAAACTTCCCGGGAGATTTTTAATTCTTTGGTAGGGGAAAGCAGCTATCTAATTGAAGCACTCACGGGGGTTCGCACTGTTAAATCTTTAGCTGTTGAGCAAACTGTCCGCTGGCATTGGGAAGAACTACTCAATAAATCAGTGAAAAGCAATTTTGCCGGACAGGTGATTGGGAATAGACTCCAGATATTCAGTGGTACGATCGAGGCTGTGGTAACAACAGGTTTGTTGTGGTTTGGTGCAGGGTTGGTAATTCAAGGTGAACTTACACCGGGACAATTAGTTGCTTTTAATATGCTGCTGGGTAACGTTATTCGCCCGTTTCAGCGATTGACAGTGCTGTGGAATCAAGTGCAGGAAGTGGTAATTGCGATCGAGCGCATTCATGATGTAATCGAAACGGAACCAGAGGAAGATTTACAGCAACAATCTCGGCAAACTTTACCGCCGATTAAGGGTAATATCTGCTTTGATAAAGTCACTTTCCGCTATCACCCAGAAAGCGAGGTTAATGTTTTAGAAAATCTTTGTCTTGAAGTAAAAGCAGGGCAAACTGTAGCCTTGGTTGGTCGTAGTGGTTCGGGGAAAACAACCATTTCTAAACTAATTTTGGGACTTTATCCTGCTACGGATGGAAAAAATTTAATTGATGGTCAAGATATAAACAGTATCTTGTTACGATCGCTCCGTTCTCAAATAGGTGTAGTTGACCAAGATACCTTTTTATTTGGCGGTACAATTCGAGAAAATATTGGCATCGGACAACCATCAGCTAACCTAGAAGAAATTATGGAAGCAGCGCGACAAGCTGGGGCAGATTCGTTTATTAAAAAGCTGCCTATGGGGTACGAGACTCAAATAGGAGAAGGTGGAGGAATGTTATCAGGAGGACAGCGACAAAGAATTGCGATCGCTCGTGCTTTATTAGGGAATCCTCAACTGTTAATTTTCGATGAAGCTACCAGCCACCTCAATGCTGAATCCGAACGTAAGTATGAGCCTTAAAGTATATTTGACGAGCGTAATAAACCGCACAATTGTGCAGTTTATTCGATTCTTGGCAAATGTATTCTAGAACCGCTTTGAGTTCTTTGTCAGGCTTGAGTAGTATCTGTTGACACCCAAACATTTAAATGTTCCTGGGCTGTAATATGTTGATTATACACTATCAATCAACGGAATCAAGCAATTTATGGCGAGTTTGTCAAAAAAGGATTTAGAGTATCGACACGAGAGTAACGCCGTTTCACAGATCAATATGCACTTGGTTTTTATCCCGAAACGCCGCAAAGCTGTCTGAGTAGGCAAAATCGCAGAACGGTTACAAGAGATTATTTTTGAAGTAGTGACAGAAAACAGATGGAAAATTATTGCTTGGGAAATTATGCCAGATCATGTACATTTATTGGTTAACGTTAAGCCGACTGATTCCGCTAGCTTTGTCATGCAAAGAGTCAAAGGCAGGGCTTCGAGTTACTTAAGAAAAAAGGTAAGGATTCAGGTAAAAAATAGTTCCGCAGAGAGCCCAAAAATATGGTAATGTAGTCAGATGAGCGAAAAGCCA
>NZ_JAUBTO010000258.1:0-6525 GCF_036702495.1 Microcoleus sp. C2D2
ACTTTCTTTTTGCTTTAGCCTTCAGCTCGTCCCAAACCTGAATAGCGAGCGAGCGGTCAACATTTGCGATCGCCTTTCTGATTTGTTCGGCAAATTCTTCTGCCGTTACCACCGTTTCAGATGAGGGGGTTTGTACTTCCTGCTGGCTGGGAACTTTCTCCGGCATCTGTGTGGAAGAGCTGACCTCTATCGCATCTCGGATTTCTTCAGCCGCGTCGGGGTCTTTAGTTTTAATCCGGGCTATCGCTTCCCGTACAACTTCTGGAGAATATTGAGTGGCTATTTTTTGGATTGCTTCGGGCCCGTCGGCGATCGCCTCTATCAAGCCCGCAGCTAAATCCCGAATTGCAATCCAGTGCAAAATTTTCTGTTTGTCGTCGGCTCTCAAAAAGGCTATCGCCCGATCGATGACCTCAGCAGGGAAAACCCGAAATAGGTGATCGATTTCATTTGGATCGTCAGAACTATGCAAAATTATCTGCATCGATTCGATGACGTGTCCGACCTCTGCGGGAATTTCCACCTGTACCAATTGTGTAAATTTTTTCTGTTCGGCATCCGTCAGGGCCCCCCACACTTTTTTGCGATCGGCGTGGCCGGCCTCACACTCGGATTTTAAGATGTCCCGAATTTGATGGGCGGTGTAAGCGTGATTTTCTGAAACAACGGCTCGAATCATCCCCAACAGATCCGCCTCATTCTCATTTAATCCACTGTAGGAACTGTCACCAACTGTAGGCGCGAATTGATCCACCTCAAAACTAAGCGGTGATGGCGTTTGAGGTGGAATTGTAGGAACTGTCACCGCTTCTGCGTGTTTTTTGCTCAAATTTTCTTTAGCATCCTCATCAGTTGGTGCTTTTTTTTCAAAACGATCGATCGGTGGAACAGTTCCTACAATACTCCCAGAACCTTTATGCTGTGCGGGTTTCAGGGGGAACAATTCGTGGAACTGTTCCACGCCGATCGAGCTTGGATCAGTTGCTGTAACCCTTGCAGAGATTGAGTTAGAGGGTGATTGTAGGAACTGTTCCACTGTTCCACGGGTATTTTGAAAAATCAAACTTTTTCCAGATTTTTTACTTACCCCATAGCCAAGCGCAACAAGTTCTCCAAACCACAATCGAACTACTTGAGCTGTCGGACGATTTTTGCCATTAAATGCAAGTTGAGCATCGCGAAGAGAAATTTTTCCTCCCTTGCGCTCTGCCGCCAGCAAAATTTTTGTCAGGTTAGGGGCCAGCGCTGTGCGATCGGAAAATTCGGTGTAGAGCGAAGCCACCTGATCGGCCGCAAATTTTACAAACCTTACTGCCGCCTCTACCGCGCTGCGGGGAATGTGATTTGTCACTTGCTGCCCATTAAAAATGCAGTGCAGGGTGTGAATTACAGTTGCCAGTTTTCCTACCTTCTCAGGCATTTTCCCGAGCGCACCTCTAATTCCTTGTTTCGGTTCGACCATCCGTCGCCTGTGGGAAGCAAGAGTGAAAGCGCGGTGATATTCCTTGGCTTGCTTGTCGAACTCGAAACAAATAGCCGGTAAAGCGTCAATTTTTTGATAGAGGTCGCTTAGCATCGGTGTCAGGTCAAAACGGCCGCTGTCATCTTCTGGTAAATTTGGCACTGCCAGCGGCTGAAAGACAAAATCGAACCGAGCAAATTTCCCATTGGAGTCGGAGCAATCCTTGAGCAAGCTTGCGAGCACGTCCGGTTGAATTGTACCGAATACACTTAAACCGACAGCCTCTACACTTGCCCTCACTCCTGATGCCCGTAAAACTGTGGCACCAGTGCCATTCCAAAAACTGAGCATATCTTCTTCATCAGAACCTTTGCCACCTCGGTACTGATTGGCAGATTTAAGCATTCCAGCAAGTTCGTCGCAGAAAAACATCATCGCCTGCTCTGGAAATTCTGCTTGCTGGTAAATTATTGCCTCGCCGGTGGTTTTGTCAAAAATATAAACCCTAATTTTTGGAGGCTTAGGTTCAGGCCCCCGATCTTCCTCTTTTTTAGAAGCCTTCCAATTATTGAGTTCAGTTTCGTAATTTAATTGGGCTTGCTCAAATTCCTTCTGTGCTCGTTCACGCAACACTCGCATCGGTCGATCAATAATTGCTTTGGGAATCGGCGTCTTGAGCTGCGACACCTCGGCAACGATGCCGGCGAAGTAATTGGGTACGCAGCGCCAGTCGGAATCGCGCCGAAGAATGGTTTCTGTCCCAACTTTGAACAAGCTTGCTACTTGGGTCAGTAAAGCTGCGAGGTAGCATTCCGATCGTAAATTCAGTATAGTTGCCAATTTTTCAATTGGTTGCGCCAACCCCACGGGCAACACCTCAGTTAATTTGATTGAGGTTTTATGTGCACTGAGCAAACTTTCAATTTCTGTCGCCACGTCCGGGCGATCGGCTTCTTGCTCTTGCTCCTGTTCCTGTTCTCTGTAAATTTTCCAAATATCAGAACTAGAAAGTCGGTAGATTTTGGCTAGCTCAGAAATTCTGATCTGAATTTGCGATCGCTTCAGGTCTAGCTCAAAGAGTTTTTCGATTTCTGGTTCTAAGCTTGCAGCGTCAGGGGTCTCAAATTTGGGATGAGTAATTACATTGGATTTTGGACTTTGGGTGTTAGGTAATGGATTTCGCGTACCACTTGGCTGTTTGCGATCGGGCATCTGCACTCCCACCTTACCCGCAAGCTCCCGTACCACTTCTGCAAATTCTTTCCCGGTCGGACTGCCGGAGCCACCTTTAATTTGATGCAAAAATTGGACCGGCCCGCCACCGACACCGCAGCCGAAGCAGTGAAAAGTTTTTTCTTGTGGCGTGACGCTGAAGCTGGGAGTTTTTTCATCATGAAACGGGCACAGGGCTTTTAAGTTTTTCCCCGCAGATTTCAGTTTTAAGTAACTGCCGTAGAATTCCTCAGCGTCGAGCCGCGGTAAAACTTCATTTTCAAGGATGTCAACGAGAGATTTTTCGACATCTATATATATAGTGTTTTGTCTCGCTGATTCTTTCGGCAACTCCACTGCTGGAGCCTCGCGCATCAAATCCAGAACAAATTCGGGAGCCTCTGCAATTTCCCCGGTATTTTTCCAGATGTAGGGCTGTTGAGTATCCGGGTGAATGCTGGGCGGCAGCGTGCTGCACTGATTCCAGCGGAGTTCTAATTTCTCCCCATTTTCCAATTCAATTTTCTTGGGCTGCAACCCTTCCCATTTATCCTTTGGCACTTGCAGCAAAATTTGAAAATGACCGGACCTTCCCGAAGTCCAACGCTTTGTCGCGGGTGCCGGCACCCCGCCGCTAAGTTCAAAATATTTTGTCAAGGCAAGCGAACCATCGAAGTCGATCGCCATAATGCCACCCGACAACGGGCCCGTAACGATACTCACGCCCGTCCATGCGGTCTTTTTACCTTCATGGTTTTTTTGCGATCGGATGGCTTCAATGAGTTGAGAGCGATCGAGTTTGGCTTTATTCCAGTTGGGCCACAAATTCTTTTTCCCTACGCAGGGCGTCAAAGCCCATTCTGCAGGCATTTTAGAAATTGCATTGATTAAGGCAGCATGGGTGCTTGAAACTTTACCGTCGATCGAAGTAGAATCGTTATACATGAAAAACTTCTCGCCGGAACGCGAGTTTTAATGTGAGTTAATTTCCAAAAGCCGTTGCAGTCAGAGTCCAATTGAAGGCAGCGGTTTTTTGGTGTTTAGATTTTTGGAAGTTTAAAGCGTAATTGGCACCGCCCCGCTAGTTGATTGCGGGTGCGGTTAGGCTGTCATTGCGAGCATAGCCCCCTATTTCGGCGTCAGGTAATGGGATAAAGCGCTTAGGTGGTGCGCGACCGACTTCTGGTTTGGACTGTTTTACCTTACTTGGGTCTACCTCGTTGTCTAAAAATGCGTAGACAAAAGCATAGACCAGTAAATCCTCAAGTAACAATGCAGCAAACAGGCTTGTACTAAAGGAAGAGTTCAGTAAAACACGTATTTGTCCTCTAATTAGACGGCAGACATCTTTCCAGAATCTCCAACTATTTCGGGACACTTGTCGCAACACTTCTTCACGGCGCCTCCAAAGCGAAAATTCTTTGTCGCCCGCCGAAGGAAGACAAAGTAATTTTTCGAGTTCTTTTGCTAACGCCATAATATCCATGTAGCTATTGTATATTTCATCTCAATCATTTGCAGTTTTGACTGACCTCTAACTGGATTCTGACAATTAGCACTTGATGCAAAGTAGTACGGATCAACCCTAGGGTTGAGCAATACACCCAAGTGCATGAAACCTTGAGCTAGAAAGGCTTGCAGGTGTACAGTGCGATCTCGGAACATTTAAGTGATCGCCCAATACTTATGCCCATGTCAGCAACTTCCAAAATTGCTTCGTTTTCCTAGCCAGTCTCTACCACATCGACCTTATACATCGACGAGTGAGTTTTTGGAGAGAAAAGCAGACAGGGAGAGAGTTCCAGGAAAAGCAAATTTCGAGGCAAAATAAAGCATTTTTACTCCTCGACTAAGCGCTTATACTCAGCCTCGGCAGCTTTATATTTTGGGCTGCCACCTTTGGACACTCCCCAGACTTCGAGGATTATCTTGGCTTTGCCCCAGCCCTTCGCCTTCAGTTGCAGCGCTCGTTCAGCCCGTTCTAATTCAGCGTTCTCCGAGCCGTTCTGGTTGGGTTCAGCTAGCTGGTTTTGAACGATCGGTTCTGATTCTTCATCCTCCCCATAGGTCAGCGCTAGAGAGCGTTCCAAGTGTTCACGAGGGTTTAGGATTTGTTCTGCTTCCTGCTGTCGCTGCTGCTGGGAAATGTAGGCAGATGTCGCGATTTCGTCTACCACATCTGCATTAATGGCGCGGGCTTTAATTTCCTCAATGTCAGATTCCCCAGCAAGTTTGCGGGCAAGGTTTCCAGCACGGATAGCACAAGCCACAGCAGCGCACAAACTCGCGCCCTGTATACCTTTGTGCCACCCAATCTTTTTGTCGAGTGCTACCAAAGGAGCCAACCAAAGACTAAGGGATGCGCTTGATAAAACTATCAGCTTTAAGAGCATAGATATACCCCCAAACCGACAATCAAAACCGCTAGAACGCTTACTAGCACTGCCTGCAATTGCTGAATTGATATCTTTAAAAACTGGCTTAAAGAGTAGTCCAGGAGCCACGCCCCAGACCAGCCAATTGCCAGCACCGCCAGTAAAAACGCAATCGCCCTAAATGCCATCGGATGCAAGCTCGCTACCCACCCCAGAAGGGAGGAAGCGGCACACCCGGCGATAAAATAATTACCGAGTTGTACCGCTCTCATTAGTTTGTATTCTCCTCGGATTCAATACAGGTCGAGCACCTCAAAACTTCAGGGAAGCTTTGTAAATATTCGTGGTAAGTTTTGCGATTGCACCGAGGACAAAAGTAATATCCCTCTGGCAACTGCTCTTGTAATTCCTCAGACAGTTTGTCAATTTCCATTAGTCTGCCCCTCCTGTCAGCTTGGCTTTAATCTCATCAATTCGAGTCCTGGCGTTGGAGTCGGCCTTGTCAATCCCTAAACCTAGTCGCGCGTAACCAGGGCGCATTCTGTGGAGTTTCTTAGCTAACCCAACATCAGCGCGCTTCTTGCCCAGCTCATTTTCAGCAACCGCACCCTCGTACTTGCGGTGCTCTTTGTGAACAGTTTTGTCGGCAGCTTCAATTTTGGTCAAAGCTTTGTAAGCGCGCTTGGATTGCCTCGCGCCGTCTGTTTTCTCCTTTGCCAATTCCTTCAGCTTGTCTGCTTGCTCGCAGTCGAAGTAGCGCGGGTCAGGCACAACAGGAACCGAGCGAATGCTTGAAAAATTGCCGGGAGTGTTTGGAGTAATTGCCCCGGTGTCAGTCTGTGCGAGTACCTTAGATTTGTCGATCGCGTGGCTACCGTCGTTGGCTGTTGAAATTTTGTTAGCAGCAGATTGACCGCCACCAAACAGTCGCAGTTGTAAGCTCATTTATTTCGTTCCTACTTGAATTGTGATTTTGATGATCGGGAACAGATTAAGCGGATTGATGCGAGGCCACAGATTGAGCAGCAAAATAATTAGACCCGCGGTGGCTGCTGAAACTGCTAATAGTTGTGACAAATTCACCCACTCCAATAAATTGATTGAGTGAGTTTGCCCACTATTACCGGGCGCTACTATGTCGTTGATGATTTCAGATTTGGGCTCAAACTCTAGTCCGTGTTCCGATAGCAACGCTTCCCAAGTTTTTGTCGCCGTGAGTTTTCCATATTTGCGAGCTTCTTCAGGGGTAAGGCCGCAATCATAGGCGAGAGCTTTTAAATGTTCGATTCTGCGACGACTTACCAAAGGTTTTTGTCGCGCATCAATAAGAGTTGCGGCATCCCCTTCTGGGTAGCCGTCGCTTTGTGACATAATTTTTAGGCTCCAAACGTTGTCCTTGAACGGTTTGGGGAAGTCGTGACTTGGCTAGCATTGCAAGTGCTGGTCAGTCGCGCAACAATCTTCCTTAAACTCAAG
>NZ_JAUBTO010000259.1:0-6502 GCF_036702495.1 Microcoleus sp. C2D2
TTTTTAGCAATTCTTTATAATTTACTAAATTAAAGCCGTCCTAGAAGGACGGGGCTTTCGACCCAGTTTCTTGGTAATGGTGAAGGTGCCGGGAAACAGGGCATGGAGGGGGAAGCGGTGCAAGTCGCGGTGAGGAATCAAGATTAGCTGGCTGATATTGTTTAGTTGAGGCAAAATAGCGGGAATATCAAGTATTTTATCCAGCCGAGTCATCATTTCTGGAAGCTGTTCACGCCAGCTATTTGTACTTGCTCCTCCCTGTTTCTTACCTTTGCGATACTCAGCGTATTGTTGATTCCAATCTTTGACCCAGTCTTCAAATTCCTGTAAGCGTCGTACTAGGGTGGGTAGTTCTTCAGGGTTCGTTGGTGGGGAAGAAGTGATGAGTATGGGTTCTGAGGCGTCGTGTTTGATGATGAATGTGGTGAGAGCAGCAGGGCTGAGGTGCCAATAAACAACAGCCGTTTTAGAATTTACAAGCTGCTGAATTCTTTCCCAGCTAGGTGTTGGATAGTCCTCCCTCCAGCCAGAGAGGAGCCAAGTCAAGCAGGCATTTTTACCCTCTTCTGCGGTTTCCAGGGCTTTTACTAGCTGCTCGGACTGAGCATATAAATCAACAGTTAACTGGCTAAAGCCTACAAACTTGAGGGCAAGCTGTTTTTTCTTACCAGGATGCTTGGGCTCAGCTAGCAAGCGCCGTAACATATCCGCTCCAATCCGTTGTAATTCTTCGGCTTTCTGTATTTCCTCTAAGTTTAAATAGATACGGTACAAATCTTGTAAAACTTCAAGATATCTTTCACCGAGTTTGGAGTTCCTCTCTAGAAACTTCAATGCTTTTTCGTAATTTTTTTTTGCTTTGTGCCAATAGTCACGTTTTCCCTGTGTGCGTCCTTGTCGGTAGTAAACTTTGCCGATAGAGTGATGCAAGACTCCGCAACCTTCTTGATAACCGTCGGTTGTCTCTGCCTTAAGGGCTGTCAGGCCGTCAGCCCAGCTTCTTAAGGCTAACTTGTAGCTCTGCGCTGAGTTAATATGTGCCCAACCTAGATTGTGCCAAGCTCTCCAGTATTGTTTTTTACTATAGTATATGGACTCTTTATAGGCTGTGATCGCCTCTGCGTAACGTACCAGATTTGTTAACGTTAAGCCTTTGCCATTTAAGGCATAAAAATTTTGGGGATCTAAGGTTAACGTACACTCATAAGAGGCAAAAGCCTCTAAAGAACGATTTAGGCGTAGTAATACCTTGCTGCGGTTCTGCCAAGCATCTATATAATCAGGGTCTATTTTCACAGCTTCATCGTAGCTGTCGAAGGCATCTTCCAAGTAGCCTAAATCTTCGAGCAGAATGCCAATGTTGTAGTAGGTTTCTGCGTCGTTTGGATCAATTTCTATGGCTTTGTCATAGCTGTCAATCGCCTCTTCCAAGTTACCTAAGCACTTGAGTGCAAAGCCTCGGCTTTTCCAAGCTTCCGAATAGTTTGGGTCAATTTCTATGGCTTTGTCGTAACTGCCAATTGCCTTTTCCACCCGACGTAAACCGATTAAGGCATTGCCGTGATAAAACCAGCTCTCCGCGTTTTCAGGTTTAATTTTTAGGACTTTTTCCCAACTGGTAACTAAAAATTCAAAGCGCTTTAATTTACTTAGTTCAAATATTCCATAGCTGCGTCTGATCCAAGCATCTTCGTAGTCAGGGTTAATTTCTATAGCTCGGTCATAACTAGCAACTGCCTCCTGAAGGCGGTTTAAACTCCATAAGGCAATGCCATGAGACCTCCAGGCTTTATGGGAGTCGGGTTTGAGCTTAACCGCTTTGTCTATACTGACGAGTGACTCTTCACGGCGACCTAAGCTCCCTAGCGTAATGGCACGATACATCCAGACTTCATGGGAGTCGGGTTTGAGGTTAACAGCTTTGTCTATACTGACGAGTTCCTCTTCATAGCGACCTAAGCTCCCTAGCGTAATGGCACGATACATCCAGACTTCATGGGAGTCGGGTTTGAGGTTAACAGCTTTGTCTATACTGACGAGTTCCTCTTCATAGCGACCTAAGCTCCCTAGCGTAATGCCACGATACATCCAGACTTCATGGGAGTCGGGTTTGAGGTTAACAGCTTTGTCTATACTGACGAGTGCCTCTTCATACTGTTGTAATTCAGCGAAAGCGATACATCGGCCTTGCCAATCTTCATAATCTTTGGGCTTAATCTCAATCGCCCTTTCAAAATCTGCATTAGCATTGTCATTCTGATTCAGTTGTTTATAAGCCAAACCTCGCTGCGCCAATGCTGGAATATAGTCTTTCTGAATTTCCAGAGCTCGATCGAGATATTTAACTGACTCATGATGCTCGTACAGCTTATAGCAAGCTAAACCCAATCCATACAAAACCTGAGGGTTTTGCGGTTCTAGTATAGCTGCCTGCTGGAAAGTCTCTAGCGTTGCTTGGTACTTTCCCCGATCCAGTTCCTCGTATCCTTGCTCTAGCAGGGTTTGTACGCTGGCATTCTGTGTCATCTAGCTAAAATCAGATTGTGCTATTTACCAGTTTACCTTAGGCATAGAGTAGACAATAGACTTCTGCTTAATCTCGAAAAGCTTATTGCTGCTGAAATTCTATTGTTTAATACACTATTTCTAACCCACTTTCGGGTAAATCTTTAGAGCGACTCCCCTACCGCTTAAAGTTTCTGAGGTTCTCTCGCAAGTGTTGATGAATGCGACACCCCCACGTCTCACCCATTCCTAAAGGTCATAATTCACCCCATTCTGGGCTAACCAGCGCTTGCGTTTCAAAGGAATCTGGCAAAATCTGCTCGACTCTATCCCAAAACGCATGATTGTGGTGCGGTTCAATCAAATGCACCATTTCGTGAATCGCCAGATACTCAATCATCACTGGCGGTAGCATCGCCACTCGCCAATGAAAATATAAATCTCCCTTGTGCCCGCAGGAACCCCAGCGATCGCCTAAATCTCGCACTTGCACGGAACGGGGAGAAACTTCGAGGCGTGAGACAACAGCAGCAATTTGTGTATCTAAAATCGAGGAAAGGCGATCGCAATACCATCGAATAAAAGCTTCTCTCCCCCGGGAAGGATACGATCGCAATAATAGCGCAGCATATTTTTAGCTTTGGCTTTAATCAGTTCTCGCGCTTCGCAGACTTGGGTTTTAGTCGCGTATTTAGCTTTAATTTGCGCCCGTTCTTCTGGGGTTTTATCCTGAAATACAATCTCAAATAGTTGATCTAGGTCATCGCCTTGGGTGACTGCACCTCTGGCTTCTAACCCTTCATAAAGAATGGGTAAAGTAACTTTATCTTCTTGAGATTGGCGGATCTTGTATTGGTCGATAAAATCACCAAAAATTTGCTTGGTCGTTTTCTTGGCAGATTGGACGATCGGAGTACCAGTAAAGGTAGGTTACGAGGGTCGATCGCCTGCATCGGGAGCCACAGTTGCATCGGGTGCTGCCGATTCTAGCTCTGGTGGCAGATGATTGGTAATAAAGGAACTCCAGTGAGGTATCCCACCTGAATCAAATTCCATCTGCAAAATTGACGCATTCGGTACTGGAAAGCCTCGCGAAAATCCCAAAAGCCGATTCATCGCAACCGCATCAATTACCGTTGGGTTAGCCAAAATCTGCCACATCATTGCTTTGATAAAAAATCCATGTGAAAAGACAACTACAAAACCGGATTGTTGTTGCAACTGGTTCAGGGTAGTTCGGACTCGTTCCATCAGTTGGACCAAGGATTCGGCGTTGGGTCCATCGACATATTCAGGGTCCCCGCGGTCCCAGTAAGCTTTGCTCAAAGGTTTGCTAGCCTGGGTTGTGGTTGGTTGGTCGAGCTGTAGGCCCAGATAGGTAAATTCCTGAACTTGCCAAACCTCAACGGGTGTATGTGGAAATTTTTCAATCAATGGTTGAGCAGTGAGTTGTGTTCTCAGATAAGGTGAAGTCACAATCTTGTCTGGAGTTTGTTTAACGGCGGTTGGAATACATCTTGATTGTCGATCGCCCAATTCACTTAAGGCATTTTCATTCGGTCCAATAGTTGCCAACCCTGCATTGGATTGACTTTGACCATGACGAATAATCCAGATAGACACGGTTTGATATTCCCTCTCATTTAATGGGTAAAAATCACTTCTAGTTAATTGACATCATCCCCCATACACATCATCTAAAAACTGGGGGGTCAATAAGTCGCCTGGATTCATGTCTGGTGGTGTAGACTCCGGGGTGACCGCGAGCAGCAGGAAGCAGCCGTCACGCTCTGGATTCGATTCTAGCTGAAGAATGACGTGCCCATAACCCCCAGCACTCCCCATCCGTACCTACTGTTCTTGACCGACCACAGGTGTTGTAATTTGAGCCTGGCTGATAAGCTTTTTCGGTTTGTGGATGAGCCGATAGCGCTGCACATGAGGGTTGATATCTAATTTATAACTATCGCCCTCCTCTGTTGGGATTGACATACGGTGCGCTTGTACTGCTTCAGCTTGTTGGTTTTGATAAATTTGTTATGTGGCTTCATCCCCGAGACCCCTCCGGTGTATTCTAGAGTCCCTACCAAAATGCAAATTGAACCATACGACCCCCGCCACCTTGATGATGTTATTCGTCTTTCGCTTTGTGCATGGACTCCGGTCTTTGATTCGATTCAGAAAGCGATGAACGCGCTCTGTGTACAGAGAATTTTATCCGGACTGGCGTGTAAGCCAGCAAGAAGCTGTCGAGGGTGTCTGCGTTGCGGAAGACACAAATGTATGGGTTGCGATCGATGCGGGTTCCACTGTAGGCTTTGTAGCTGTGAAACTACACTTCCAGAGCAGCATGGGTGAAATCTACATGGTCGCTGTCGATCCAGACTTTCAAGGTCACTGCATTGGCACCGCTCTGATAAAATTCGCTCTTGATTGGATGAAAGAGGCTGGGATGTCTGTTGCTATGGTTGAGACCGGACCTGATCCCGGTCATGAAAGAGCACGTCACACCTATGAAAAGGTGGGCTTCGGGCTGTTACCAGTCGCCAGATACTTCAACAAGCTCTAAGTACAGATGTAAGTCTCAAGGTTTACCAAAAATATTCCTGATAAATGCGATCGCACCTAACTCACCAGCTTACTAGCTACCCCTTGATGAATCCGATCTCACCAGACAGGAATTACAGGCTGACCAGATTTTAAGAATGCGATCGCACTCTCCAAATCAAACTCTACCAGTTTAAGCGATCGCTATGAATGAATCGCAGCACAACATAAACCCCCCTAGCGAAACCGAATTTGTAAACTCAGGTTCCTTCCCCCTCAGCCGTTGCCGCGTCCGAAGCGCCACCTCAAAACTCAACCCCACAGACAGACAATACTCGATCGCCGCCAATGCCGCCAAATCAGGCCGAGAGTAATAAACACTCGGCCCCGTACCCGTCCCGCTAATCGCAGAACAATCGCCTTCCCTCGCCAATACTGAAACTGGCGAAGGGTGCAGCCTGTAATATCGGCCGCCTGCTTGCTGGTAAAAATGATGGGAGTAGAAGGACTCGAATTATACCCCTTTGCTTAATTAACGAATTTACGCCATTCTAGCCGTTTTGAGACTCGTTTCAAAAGGCTCGTTTTTACATTTGAGTGGAAAATGAGCCTTTTGATGTAACCTGGACACAATAAGCAGACTCAGCATTGTGAGTTAAGTGAGTGGAATATGAGTGGAAAATCTAAATCAGTCACGGTAAGCACCTCAGCCGACTACCTTATTGGCTATGAGCGAGTGTTGGACTACCTGAAGGACGCACAGAAAGAATGCCCCAAAGGGGTAGGGTTAAAAAAAGAGAGTCGCGCCAAAGGTTCCTATGTGCAGTTGCAGTTCAAGTTAGGAGACAGGCGGGTCATCAAGTCCTGTGGCTGCAATCTAACAATGCAGGGTATCGCTGAGGCACTGAGGAAAGCTCACCTAGTGGCTAGCGCGCTAGAATCGATTTCTAGCGAGAGTGAGTTTTTGAGGTGGTACGATGATGTAGTTTTAGAAAAAAACGTTGTAAAGAATGATCTAATAACGTTTGGTGAAGCTATCGCAAAAGTAGAGCAAGCGTACTGGGACGGATACACCAAGAAGCGACAGAAACGGGACAAAGGCAATACGTCGCAACAAAATACTTGGTATCAGGTTTATGGTAAGTTTTACAAGTTACTACCTCAAGATACAACGGTTAATCTTACCGATGTGATGACAGCAATTAACAGCAAGGAAAAAGGTAGTAAGTCATTTGAAAGCTGTTGTTCAGTAATGAAAAAACTGGCTGAGACTATTGGTGATACACGACTGCACGAGGAATTGGGCAAAATCGACAGCACTCAAATTATCTTTCGCGAAGACCTGCAATCCATATCACTAGATGACTTCTTACCAGGGTAAGCTCATCTAATTTGGTATAAATTGTACTTGACAATGAGTCAAATAAGTGAGATGACAACAATGCCACTC
>NZ_JAUBTO010000260.1:0-6389 GCF_036702495.1 Microcoleus sp. C2D2
TTGCTCTGCCAGTAAGCAAGCGGCCTTTTGTGTTTATTTTGTATCAGATGTTGATACAAACCTTTGAAACCCTTGCCCAGTAAGGGGCGAAAATATGGGGTGTAGGAACAGTTTCTATATAATTAAAACAAAGGACTGCGCGCGCGTGATACGGCATCTAACAGCAGTTGTCAAGAGCTTTGGACAAATAATTCATTTGGAAAACACCACAGCGTAGCGTGCCTCGCAAGCTCGGCACATCTTCCCCTGTGCTGTACACAAATGAGCTTTTTAAGGCTGTTGGCTGTAACAAACGCAGTGTCCATCATATTAAACTCTAGAGAGGGCTTAAACGAGCATTTAGAGGGGGGTGCTGTTTGGCGATCGTGGTAGGTGATCATTTTTTAAGCTGTTGGTCACCAGGTTCTACACCTGTCTAGTGTTTGTCTAGTGTTTGTCTAGTGTTTGTCTAGTGGTTGTCTACAGCTTGTCTACATTGAATAAACGGGTATCTAAGGCTAGGCGGGGATAACAGTGTAAGACGTTGTAAGACACTGTAGACAGGTGTAGACAGTTGTATGTACTATTAGAAGCCTGAAGCTATTGTCTTGATTATGTCTATATTGTGTTGTTACAGTTAAGCAGCTCCTGGACGTAAGGTTCAAAGTTATATTCTCTCTAGCTTCTACTGATTTTATATTTTTTCAATGTGTAGCAATTATTAAATTATTGGTGTGGTTTTGCGATCGCTAATCGTGGGCCGGGGGGACAGCTAAGCGTGGCACGTCCCCCCGGCCGCGTCAGTGGAGCGCCGCAGGCCCCTGATAAAATAACCGGGTCGAGTGATACCCGGTGATACCCGGTGATACCCGGTAAACATCCCACAAAAACACAAAACATGACATACTATCAAATTTCAAAAATTCACACCCAAAACTAAGCAACTGGCAAAAATTTTGAGTGGCGGGCGTTCTTGCCTAGATTGCGGATTTAACGCAAAAGCTCCGGGAACGTCCGACGCCAAAATTTTACCGAAGGGGTGCCAGTTGCGCCGGGGCGAATGTGTGCCGTACTTCGTTAATCCTCACCGTTTCCATAAATGGTTGATGTCTCTACTTAACCATTTCTATAAACGGCTGTTTAATGCTAGGCGGGGAAACAGAAATTAGTGGACTAAAAGTGAGCCAGACAGTAAGTTACTACATAGAACCCTATTAAGTTTGTTAATAAGTTTGCGGTTTTGCTTAACTAAGTAAGTAAACTATGAACTTGTCACAGTTTCAGAAAAAAAGATTTTGTCATGCCTAGAGGTGGAGCAAGACCAGGGGCTGGTGGTAAACCAACCTGGAGAAATGGTAAAACCAAAACTATCCGTGTTTCTGTAGAATTAGCTGATGCTATCCTCGCTTTTGCCAGAGACTTAGATGAGCATGGTATTATAGAACCTGTCACAGCATCGAAAGTAATCGACTTATCCCAACTCATAGTCCCTGAGATTAGGGGCCGGAGGTTCGTTTTTTTAAGTGATTTGCTTAAAGTTGGTTATGAAATTTACCCATCTAAGTGGGCGAGGTAGCACGAGCTGAGTTAAGAGCAAACGAGAAAAACGCTGCTAACAAAAGTAAACCCGTAAGAATCCTTACCTAACTATGTCTATTAAGCCAGGACAGCTAATTACGCTGGAATTTGAGGATAGGGAATTTGAGGTTATTGTTATAGACCCAAATGGGTTGGGTTCTAACCAGCCTAGTGTTGGCTTTGGTTTCAACATGATTGAGCGAATATCTGGGCTACCTAACTCAACATCTTCTGCATGGGTTGCTAAGGGTGTCCGAGCAAATGAACAAAAATGGCTAGAACTCCCTTCTGGTCAAACTTTCAGGGTGTCCGAGATTCCTGGTTTAGATGGAAATATATACTCCGTTCTAGAGGTAGCTGATTGGGTATCGGTCATTGCTGACTATGCAAAGACTAAAGGAAAAAGAAAGCCTAGTGAGGCTGTTCGCAACAAACTCATTGATTTTCTAGCTTGGTTTGCTGTTAAAGGATTTTATGCTGCAGCTTATGCCAGTCTTAAGGGGAACTATACTGAAGCCGACAATCGTGCTGTTTCAGCTTGGATGAAGGTACGTCTAGAAGGTATCTCTAGGCGAAATAATTATACAAAATTTTTACAACAGCATGGCTGTGAGGAATGTTATCACTATGCTAATTGGACTAATCGTGTTTACATGGGTCTTTTTGGTAAAACATCTCAGCAAATGAGAGACGAATGGGAAGTTGTAGAGGGTGTTGAAAGTATAGGTCGTAATCATATCCCAGAAGTGGTAGGTTTAGAGGCAGTTGCTTATTGTGAAAACCAAGTTATAGAGCTATTTCATGCCGATCTAGAACAAGCTCATGATGATGCTATTAATTTTGCGAAGAAAAAATTCAAACTAGGTTTCCAATAATTAGGCTTCGATCTTAGGTATATCTATAAGTGAACCATTCTAGTAAATTTCGCACTTGCCATAATAATATTTAACAATTCAATTTTACTTTGCACAATGTCTAATCATAATGATGATGAATTTGATGGCATTAACGAGCCCATTAGAGCGGAAAGGGAGATAGTGAGATTTTTTGACGGACTCGAAGTAGAAGGCTACAGGATGCCCAACCTTGAGTTCCGTGTGGGACTGTCTGGAGCCAGCAGAGTGTTAGGTTACGACAGGGATTGGTTGAGAAATATTCTTCAGACAAATGCCCGCACAGTTAAAAGCTTACGTGGCTTGGGTTTCAGCGAACAAACTCAAAAAGTGACGGCACAGTCAAAACACCAAAATTCGTTTGAAGATACAACGATAAGTTTGGATGATTTTAACCGCTTAATCGTTTATGCCACGTCTAAAGGAAAAAAAGCTGCTCTAGCTCTTCAGCTTTCCTTTACGAAGATGGCCCTCAACGACTTCTTCCGAGATGCCTTTGGAGAGCCACCTCTGAGCATTGACCAGAAGCGTCAGTTGTTCTACGAAACCTATGCTGCCAGCATTAGTCCCGAGGACTGGCGGCGGATGGACAAACAAGACATTCTAAAGCTAGCTCTCCCCGGCGATGAACCACACCTTAGAAAAGGACGCTGGAACGGCTGGAGAGATGATGATTAGCCAATGATTTGGTCTTTTCCGCCTTTACCTGAAACCACTGTAACTCCATCAGAATATTCACATATCCTGACCCAACAGTTGGAGGAGCTAATCTGACTCAATTTCGGAGCCAATATTTTAGGCTATGGGAACGATTCTAGAATGTTGGCTCCTCCCAACGAATCTGATCCAGGATAGCCACTTTTCTCAGCCCTGGGATTGAAACTGCGAAAGCGGGGTCAGCATAGTCTCATTGCCTGACTCACTACCCGAACTGCTACAAGTTACCCAAAGCATTCTCTAACCGCTATCTGTAACCGTTAGTTGTCTACCAGTCTATTGTGTCATGCGGTTCAGCCTCAGAAGTATCCTCCTGATTTTCTACCGTCGGAGAATTCGCGAAAAGTTTTTCCCATTTCCTTTGAAATTGAACATCGTACATCATCTGGTTAAAGAGTTCTTCGCAGTGACAGCTTATCCACGCATCTGGCAAGGTTGGTTTTATTGGTAATTTCGGTAGTGCTACTTGGTACGCGTAATACTTGAGCTGGCTCCGGGTTCTTTCGTCAAAATCATTCCAAAAATATAAATTTCTCTCTCTCGTCGCTTCTGAGAGAGTTTGATTAGTCTGATTAAAGTTTGAATAAGTCTGAAGAGTTGCGGAATCCTTACTGGGCAAGGGACGCAGCGATTTCTTTTCTGTTTTTTGCGGATTTGTTCTCATTTCTAATTTTGCAGTGTCATTTTTAAGAAGAGCTGTCTCATTTTTGAGACTAGACTCGGATTTTTGAGCCTCCCGTCTCATCTTGGAAATTCCCTCTAAATTTCGGACACAGGCTTTACTCTCCTGGAAATCAAATAGCCCTAACTCCTGAAATTTGGCTTTTGCTCTGTAATAAGTGGCTTTACTCATGCCGCACTCTCTCATGATGTCGAGAGGGTCTAATTCCTTGTAGTTATCGCCCCAGGGGTCTTGCTCTGTTAAGTAACTCCAGAAACGCCACTCAGCAGCGGATAAGCCAGCCTCTCTCAGTTTCTTAGCCATAGAAGGAGTAAAGGGGTAAAATTGAACAGCGATCGATGTAGAATACGTCATAAGTTATTAGCTCGCCCCTAAAGCGAGTTGAATTCCAAAAGTCGCTTCCAAGGTTGGAATCTAGGGGAGCGGTTTTTGGCGTTTAGTAGGTATTGTGAAAATTAAAACACAACTAGGCTAACTAAATGGGCGCGTTTTGAGGTTCCCCCCTCTTATTGTCTCGTTCCGGGGTACTCCGTCAAGGGTTCGACAAATTCTACTCGCTAAGCTTTCAGGCTCGTCTGAGCTTGCTTGTTACTTTTTTGACCTCTAGCTCGCCTGAAAGTTAAGCTCGTCACGAATTTCTCTTTCCCCCCTTGACGGAGCCTCCCCCCCTCCACTGGTTGAAGAGGTGGGGGAACTTCAAAAAATATCAATCCTACTTTTTTTCAGAGGGATGCTCGTTCGGGGAAGCGCTATTTTGTAAGTCGTTGGTATATATGGCTTCCAGGAGCTGTTCAGCGCGTTCTAACTCCCCGTTCTCGGAAGCGTTCAGTTCTGGTTCAGCTAGTTAATTTTAGAGCATCGGTTCTGAATGTTCGCTTAGGGAATTAACTAGCTGAACCAACCGCAGGACAAGTATTTGACCGCGTTCAGCAGGTGGTAGCGCAACGGAACGACCCTAGGGGTACACATATACCCAGTAGCGTAAAACTTTCCATCGGCAGTCAGTGGCAAAATCAAATATTCACCATTGGACGTTCTCTACCTGCCTCCCATATTTTCTTGATTATCGTATCTTTGTCATCTCCACTTTGCTCCCAATTTTCAACTTGTTTTTTCAGGGAGTCATATTTGCATTGTTCCAAATTTTCAATTCGTTTCTTCGATTCTTCAATTTGAACGGCAGCCAAAGTATTTTGGTGAATGTTGAGCTTGGGTTCAAAAACACGTACATAGTACGCTTGAATTACTTGTCCTTGTTTTTCCCGCGTCCCCTCAGGCAATACAATCCAAGAGATATTGATTTGATATCCCATCCTATCTAAAAATTCAAATTCCATTTTTCTATTGTGGTCTTTGAATTTTCTCCTTAAATTTGGCGTAAACCCGATGTAGATAATTTTTTTGCTTTCCCCTTGCATGGCTGTCACAAAGTAAACTACCTTTTTCGTCTCGGGTAATAAATGGCTATTAGTTAATGCCATTTCTTCAAGCGCCGTAAAGATTTGCGATCGTCCGCAAGGACAATCGTTTGTAAATGTCATAATTTTTAAGCTCCAAACGTTACTATTCAACGGTTTGGGGAAGCCGTGACTTGTTAAGCGGCCTCAATCGCTTAGCAGTCGCGCATTAATCTTCCTCAATTACTTACGATCGCAGGTTTCTAGCCACTTTGTCAACCTGCAATTGTTAAGATTTTGCCCAAAAAAGCCCCGGAATGAACCGGGGTTTATGCCCAAAGTCCCTGGGATGTGTCGTCTCAGGACTCCTCTATAATCTCCAAAATCGCCTCTATGTCAGCAAGCGAGGCGGTTGTTTTTTTGCGCTTGGCTTTCAATTGGTTGAGCAAATTGGGCGCTTCTGGTAGCTCAAGTGCTGATAGCAATCTCTGCACTTCTTTTTTCAGCGCTTCATTTTGAACCTGTAAGTTACTTAACTCCATATGTAAACGCTGATTTTCAGTTCCTACCGTTTCTATAAACGGTAAAAGCTCGCTATTTGGTTGTTGTGCTGTGTTTGCAGCACCAGCTTCTATTTCAGCCCCTACCGTTTCCATAAGCGGAACAGATTCAGCCCCTACCGTTTCCATAAGCGGAACAGATTCAGCCCCTACCGTTTCCATAAGCGGAACAGATTCAGGTCTTCCCGTTTCCATAAGCGGTATAGATTCGGCTCCTACCGTTTCCATAAGCGGATTGTTACCGGACGCTAGCACCTCTAAATAATCGTTGCGACTCATGCCTGCTTTCTGGGCCTCTGCGGCTAACCATTGCAAAGCATCATCAGTTAAGTTAACCGAGCGAATTCTGCGAGGCATCTCAGACTTGGGTGCTTGCCTTGCCTGATGTGTCCCGTGGTTTGTCAGTCATTGCCGTTTCCATAAATGGTAGTTTTGTTTATTTAACCATTTCCATAAACGGACATCAAGGCTTTCAACCATTTCCATAAACGGCGAAAAGTCGCTAGAAAGTAACATACTTGCTCTGCCAGTAAGCAAGCGGCCTTTTGTGTTTATTTTGTATCAGATGTTGATACAAACCTTT
>NZ_JAUBTO010000261.1:0-6337 GCF_036702495.1 Microcoleus sp. C2D2
AGATGCCTGTTCCACAACCAGATACAGGCAAGATGCCTGTTATACAAGAAGAGACAGGCAAGATGCCTGTTCCACAACCAGATACAGGCAAGATGCCTGTTATACAAGAAGAGACAGGCAAGATGCCTGTTCCACAAGAAGAAACAGGCAAGATGCCTGTTCCACAAAATTGGAACTTAAAACCAGTCAAAGTTCCTAACTTTATAATTATTGGTTGTCAGCGGTGCGGGACGACTTCTCTGTATACTTATTTAGCTCAACACCCGCAAATTTTGACTCCGATTAAAAAGGAGATGGATTTTTTCTCGTGGCACTTTGACAGAGGGATTGATTGGTATTTGGCTCATTTTCCGCCCATGCCTCCGGGAGAGCCATTTTTGACGGGCGAAGCAAGTCCGAGCTATTTTGACTCTCGGGAAACACCGGAACGGCTCTACAGCCTGTTTCCAGAGGCTAAACTGATTGTACTTTTGCGAAATCCGGTCGATCGGGCGATTTCTCAATTTTACCGTTTGACTGGCTTAAATTGGGAAGCGCGATCGCTCGATCGAGTAATTAGCGATGAAATTGAACGGTTGAATCAAAATCCCGAATACATCATCGGCGAGGAACCGGGGAATTATTTAGCCCGCGGTAGGTACATAGAATTTATAAAAAAATGGCGGGCTTTCTTTCCCCGAGAACAGTTGTTAATTTTGAAAAGCGAAGATTTTTATGCAGGTGCGGCAGCAACACTCAAGCAAGTTTTAGAATTCTTAGATTTGCCGGAATATCAATTGTCTGAATACCAAAATGCTAATCCCGGTTCTTACCCGCCGGTCAATCAATCAATTCGCGATTGGTTGAGGGATTATTTTCGACCTTACAATCAGCAGCTAGAGGAGTATTTGGGGAGGAAGTTTGATTGGGAATAAAGTCTGTGACAACTCCCGCCCCTAAACTGAGTACCGTCTTGTCGTTTGAGATTAGAATCCTTGAACCGAGATAATACTGCCTTGAATCTGGGCCGGCGTTACACCCTCAACAAAACCTAACATATCGCCGGAATTTTTAACTTTGATTAGAGTTCCTGAACCCACCGTCGGTACAGAAGCGAATTCACCAGGGGCGATAAAGTCTTGAAAACTTTGCGGGAAGTCCAACTGCAGTACAATTGTCACATTTGTCAGGTATTCCAAAGATACATCGCTAGCATTCAAGTTGCCGGTTAATCCAATTTTATCGACACCAACTTGGAAAGGGAGAATCAGATCCGCATTATTGATATCTCTAAGTCCGGGCTCTAGTTGTAAGACGTACAAATTGCTGCCGATTTTAGGTAAAGAAGGATCGTCACTCTCGCTATATAAATAGTCTCGCCCCGTACCTCCAACCAGAGTATCATTCCCGTTACCGCTGATTATGAAGTCATTGCCTTTACCGCCCAATAAAATATCGTTTCCCGAACCGCCTTCTACAAAATCTGCGTCTTGCCCTCCGTTGAGATAGTCATTTCCGTCCTCTCCATATAGTGGATCTTTCCCCCTTCCTCCGAACAAGGAATCGTTACCAAAATCTCCGTAGAGAGCATCTTCTCCTTCATTGCCATAAGCTAAATCGTTAGCTGGGGAACCGAAAACTATATCGTCACCTCCGAGCATCCATGCTCCCAAAGGGAAATCAATTTCATCTAAACTCAATAAAAAATCGCTTTCGGATGTATTGTCGCCAATTAAGCGGCGCGGTTCAGATGGGTCTATTTGTAAAACCATGATGTATTCCTTGATTACACAGTTGTAATTGACATCATAAAATAAACTGCTGAGCCTGTAAATTCATAAAAGTCATAAAATTCACAATGTAAATTCATCAAATTATAAAAGTCATATTTGTAAAATTATATTTCCCTTTATATATAAAAACAGGTTTTTCTGTACTTCACATACCTAAAAAGTTTTGTATTGTGCAGAAACCGGGTTTCTGACTGCCCCGCGCCCAAGTCCGAGAAAAAAACCCGCCTCCCCTTGACAAGTCATACTCGTTATGAGTACGCTAAAGTAAGTAAGCAAAAGAATTGAACCAAAGTACCCAAGAATTTAAAATCATGCTGACGAACCAAGAAGGTCAAAGAGTACCCAAAGTCACCTTTCGCACTCGCAAAGACAACGAGTGGGTGGATGTCACCACGGATGATATATTTGCAGGTAAAACCGTAGTAGTCTTCTCGCTGCCGGGAGCTTTTACTCCCACTTGTTCGTCAACGCACCTCCCCGGTTATAGCGAATTGGCCAAAGTTTTCAAAGAAAATGGCGTAGATGAAATTGTTTGTATTTCCGTCAACGACGCCTTTGTGATGAACGAGTGGGCAAAAAACCAAGAATCAGACAATCTGACGTTAATTCCCGACGGTAACGGCGAATTTACCGAAGGCATGGGAATGCTGGTAGACAAAACAGATTTAGGCTTTGGCAAGCGGTCTTGGCGTTATTCGATGCTGGTAAAAGATGGCGTGGTTGAAAAAATGTTTATTGAGCCTGATGAACCGGGCGACCCTTTCAAAGTGTCCGATGCCGAGACGATGCTCAACTACATCAACTCCGCAGCAGCCAAGCCGAAGCTAGTTTCGCTGTTTACCAAAATGGGCTGTCCCTTCTGCGCTAAGGCTAAGGCACTGCTGAGTAAAAATGGCTTGGATTATGAAGAAATCGTCTTGGGCCGGGAGATCACAACCCGATCGCTGCGGGCTATGACTGGGGCTACAACTGTGCCGCAAGTATTTATCGACGGCAAGTTGATCGGTGGTTCCGAAGCCCTAGAGTCTTATTTGGGAGTTGCTTAGTTAAACCACAATACTTAGCTTGCGGGTGCCAGGGTGCACACCTTACAACGAGTAAGGTGTGCACTGTGCGCCTTTGCCGTATTTGGCGGTATTTAGCCCGATCGAGCTTTCGCATCCAAAGTTCGATCGGTTTATTGATCCATTCTCGTGCCACAATTACTGGGGAAGTAATATTAAAAACGCAAGAAATGGGAGTGAACGATCGTGGATTTGAGTTTAGTCGCGTCAAATATCTTAAATCCACCCATATTAGCTTTTTTCATGGGAATGCTGGCAATTTTTCTCAAATCTGATTTAGAAATTCCAGCGCCCATCCCCAAACTGTTTTCGCTGTACCTGCTGTTTGCGATCGGATTTAAAGGCGGCGTCGAACTGTCCAAAAGCGGAATTGACCAGCAAGTTGCCCTGACAATTGTGGCAGCGATGCTGATGTCAATGCTAGTACCCGTTTATACTTTTTTCATATTGAGGATCAAACTCGACTCTTACAATGCCGCAGCGATCGCAGCCACCTACGGTTCCATCAGCGCCGTCACATTTATTACCGCAACCTCCTTCCTCACAGCACAGGGGATCGACTTTGACGGTTACATGGTAGCCGCGCTAGCATTAATGGAATCCCCAGCAATTATAGTCGGGCTAATCCTCGTGAGTGTATTCGGCGGCGAAGAAGGAAAACGCGAAATAGTTTGGCCAGAAGTGTTGCAAGAAGCATTCCTAAACAGTTCAGTTTTTCTACTGATTGGCAGCCTAATTATGGGCATAATGACAGGAGAACACGGTTGGCAAGTTATGAGTCCGTTTACTCAAGACTTATTTTACGGAGTTTTGACTTTTTTCTTGCTAGACATGGGGCTGGTTGCAGCTAGCAGAATTAAAGATTTGCAAGAAGCAGGAATTTTTCTGATCGGCTTTGCAATCCTAATTCCCATAGTCAACGCCGTAATTGCTTTGGTAATAGCGAAATTAATCGGAATGCCACAGGGAGACACTTTGCTGTTTGCCGTATTGTGCGCGAGTGCTTCTTATATAGCAGTACCAGCAGCCATGCGCCTAACTGTTCCCGAAGCGAATCCAAGCCTTTACATTTCAACAGCCTTAGCAGTGACATTTCCATTTAATATCATTGTAGGGATTCCCCTGTATCTATACGGAATCAATATGTTTTGGAGGTGAGATGATGGAGTCAGTCAAAAGAGTAGAAATCATAGCCCACTCAGTGGAGCTCGGCAAGATTTTAGACGGTTTAGACAAAGCTGGCGTACCCGGTTATTCGGTAATTCGTGATGTCGCGGGAAAAAGCACCAGGGATCACGTTTCCCGCGGTTCATCAATGACGATGCTGGATAACATTTATGTGCTTGCTTTTTGTTCACCAGCTCAAGTATCAGCAGTTGCAGAAAACATTAGACCAGTGCTCAATAAGTTTGGTGGGTCGTGTTTTATTTCAGATGCGGTGGAATTGCTAATAACTAGGTGTGTCGGGTAGTCATTAGTCATGAGTCATTAGTCATTAGTCATTAGTCATTAGTCATTAGTCATTGGTGATTAAGCTGCGGAGCATCTAAATTGAATACAGAGACGGGCTCTCCTGCCCGTCCCCCAAGAATTGTAGAAAAATTAACTGTCAAATTAGACGCACAACAGCTTATACCAATTCGGAAAAGTAGAGCTACACATAGACTGTACGCCATATGTGTAGGGACACAGCCTTGCTCATTGGTTTCAACTTAAGACGCAAACCCCTGATAAATGTCGCTTTCCGTCAAGTTTCGCTCCCCCTCGCATCCCCGGCGTCCGGGGGACGAAAGAGAAGACTTCTGTCCCCCCGGAGGCCGGGGAGTAGGCGGCAAAAATCAGGGGGGATCGAACCCTAATCGTCAAACAGCAGACGGGTACTAAATTTGACGTTAAGTTGACACCAATAGGCACGGTGCGCTGTCCTTGCGCGTATCTGCGGCTTCAATCCTAGGCTTCGGGCAGCGAAAGCAGCCACTGGTGAGAATGCCAATCCGTTTTGGCTTTTGGAGAAGTTTTTTATTATTACTTTAGCCTGATTTAAAAAAGGCGATTTTGAAAATAATTTCTGTCTATTATAGCACTTGTACAATCATCAGCCATCAGCCATCAGCCATTAGCCAGCGGTCATTTCAGGATTAATTGCTCTTCGCCACCGGGGCAGAATTCAGAATTCTTAAGAGATAGAAAAGAATCGGTTGCAAAAATCAGTTAGCGTGGTAAATTCTAAGCCACAACAGGCGATCGCCCGATCGAGTTGGGATATTTTCAATAGGAGTTTAAACATGGCTGCATTAAAAGTTGGCATCAACGGATTTGGTCGCATCGGACGGCTAGTTATGCGTGCGGGCATCAAAAACCCCAACATCGAATTTGTCGGCATTAACGACTTAGTTTCGCCAGACAACCTGGCTTATCTTTTCAAATACGACTCCACCCACGGAATTTACGACGGCGAAGTTGAAAGCAAACCAGACGGGATTGTCGTTGACGGAAATTTTATCCCCTGCACATCGATTAGAAATCCTGCCGAATTGCCGTGGGGTAAATCCGGCGCAGATTATGTTGTAGAATCTACCGGATTGTTTACAGATTTTGAAGGCGCATCAAAACACTTGACGGCGGGAGCAAAACGAGTAATACTTTCAGCACCGACAAAAGACCCGGAAAAAGTTGCAACTTTTCTAGTAGGCGTCAACCACCACAAATTTGACCCGGCAAAAGATACTGTTGTTTCCAATGCTAGCTGTACGACGAATTGTTTAGCACCAATTGCCAAAGTTATCAACGATAACTTCGGCTTGGAAGAAGGTTTAATGACTACAGTGCACGCAATGACAGCTACTCAACCAACTGTAGACGGCCCCAGCCAAAAAGATTGGCGGGGAGGACGCGGTGCGGCTCAAAATATTATTCCATCTTCCACCGGTGCAGCAAAAGCTGTTACTTTGGTGTTGCCGGAATTGAAAGGAAAATTGACGGGAATGGCTTTGCGCGTGCCAACTCCCGACGTGTCTGTAGTTGACCTTACTTTCAAAACCCAGAAGGAAACTAGCTACAAAGAAATTTGTGAAGCCATGAAAAAAGCCTCTCTTGGCGAACTCAAAGGCATTCTCGGATATACTGAAGATGCGGTAGTTTCGACGGATTTTCAGGGCGACGCGCGATCGAGCATTTTCGATGCAGGTGCGGGAATTGAACTGAATTCTAAGTTTTTCAAAGTTGTTTCCTGGTACGACAATGAGTGGGGTTATTCTTCCCGCGTGATTGACTTGATGCTGTCGATGGCCGAGAAAGACGGAATTTTGAATAAGTAATATTTGGGGTGTGGCATTTTGGGCGGGCTAGAAGCCCACCCCACAAACAAATTCCTAGGATTTTTTGTGGAACGGGCTCTCCGGCCCGTTCCTGATAATGTTACCTAATGTAAGGAATGAGAATTAAATAACTTCCACAAGGAAAGTGGGATGGGCGTCCCGCCCGTCCTTTTTGGACGGGCGG
>NZ_JAUBTO010000262.1:0-6224 GCF_036702495.1 Microcoleus sp. C2D2
GCTTTGATCAGTAAGAGAGCTTCGGGACAAATTCCCACTTCATAAGCCCCAATCAGTTTGGCTACAGCTTCATCAGCCAAACTGAACGCGGGATTCAGCCAAATCCTCCCAATCCAGGGTTTGGTCAATCCATTCTCTTCTTTGGTGTAAAATTTCTGAGCTCGAATGATTTTTTGAGCTTTGGGATTGCTCATTGGATCTAAGTTGATTTCCCCCAGCACCTCGCGGGCGGCGTATGCCAAAAAGTGAGGGGTTCCGTGTTCGTCGGATTTTGAACTCGTTAGGACTTCGAGATTTTGAGATTTGGGAGTTTTTTCTGCAGTATCTGTAGCAAAAGAATATTGAATCGGCTCTGAGACTGGGTTGCAGACTTCGGCATCGAGGAGACGCTCGTCCTCCAACGGCTGAAATCTAAACCCAACCACCCAAACCTCTTTCTCTAAATCGCCCTTGAAGTATTTAGTGACAAACTCATTAACGGACTTGCACATCCCGCCCTCAGCCACTAAATCGACTCGCGGCATATCTTTTAGTGCTTCCTTGTAAGGAGCGTGGCTGAGAATTGCCCAGCCAATTTGCTTGCCGCCCCTGTGGTAAGCCTTATCAACCGCAGGAACTCTTAACTTTTTGTCGCCGGCCCCTGCCCGCTCGAAAGCATTAATAAACTTGTTGGCGTGTGAAACTTTCCAGTCGCGCCGCGTCACACTTTTTTGGGGCAGGTATTCGGCGGTGTAACCGAAAGATAAAGGAACTCCAAAATCAAGATACTCTATTGGCTCAGGAACTAGCGGCTCAGGATCTGGGTTCTGGGTTTCTCTCCTCAGTGCTGCTAAATTTGACTCTTGCCTTTTGTCGAGCTTATCGATTGCTTTGAGCTCAAACCCCTCTTTTTTTAATCTCTTAACTTCCTTGTTTCTGTTTAATTGGTGTAGCGCTGAGTGAATTCCTCTACTGCAGTAAGTCTTTGCTTCCCAATCTGAACAAGAAAAATCTCCTTTGTCAGTGTAATACAATGTTCTGCCGTTCTGATCTTGCAGGGAAATTACAATTCTATGTTTAACGGGTTCCATGTGTTTATTAGATGTTTGAGTTTTCGTAGTTGAGGTGATGTGAGAAGACGGCGATCGCACTTCAAGAAATCCGATCGCCTGGTTTGCTAGGAAAGCTTGCGTTTAATTGTCCAAATGATTTCTTGGATCGTATTAGTCGGCCAATGTAAGATTTGCAAAACAAGATATAACCACGAATCCCAAAAGGGTTGCATTGATTGATGGTAGTGATTTTCGATTAAGTCTAAGGTCGTGCCAGGCGCATCGCAGGCATCATCTGCGGTGAGAGATTCTCTCGCATCCATCAAGTGGGGATTTGCTTCTAAATAAGCATCTTCCCAAATGTCGTAGGAGTCGTAAGCATCCTGCGCGCAACAATAATCTATTAGCCACATTCCCCACCAATTCCAGTTGATTCGCTCTCGTTTCATGACACCTCAATATTGGAGATGATTTGACCAGGTACTTCGCAGTATGAGTACCCTCTGACCAACTGGTAAAAAATACCTGTTTTGTTGTCGTAAATAATTGGTGGTAAAGGTTGCCCCCAGCGCAACCGCACATTTTTGGGGACACCATCAAAGTCAAGTGTTGCTGGATAATCGGTCACTTTAGTTTGCATCTTTCACCTCTATTTCGCCCTCAAAATCTTCTTCGAGAATATCGGATGCTAGTTCCGCTAGGGCCTGGGGTGAAAGTTTCTCGACCAGTCTCATCGCCTGATGTACAGGTTCGCTCAGTTTGCCGTGAATTGGTACGAGTTTCAGTAATTGATGGTGCGAGCTGTCAATAAAAAAGTAGGCGGTTTGCCCAATTGCTATCTTTTGATGCCAGTCAAAATTTTCCATCAACACTGAAAGGTTGGCTAAGGTTTCTCTGTCGGAATCAACGATTGCTTGAATTTCATCCTCAAGAGTTGGAGAGTCAAAGTTTGGTAATCCTTCAAAAAATGTTGTGTTTGCCATATCTAAAAACTTGGGGTGATGGTGTCGTCTTCATCTTCATCTACGAGATAGCTTTGCTGTCAGTAGTTGTCCTCCTCATCAACTTGATCGTGGATACGATCGTATTCGTCGCCGTAGTATGGGTCGAAATAGTCATCGTCATTATTGAGTGGATGTAACTTTTTTACAATCTCCAATTCCTGGGCAAGGTTCTCTCCTTCACTTGTGTTGTTGTAACTTGTAAGATCGACAAGTTGGACACTGTAGCCTTCCTCAGTAGACCGTAAGTCCGGCAGCAATTGCTTGGCAGCAATGTCTAGCTCTCGATCGATTAATTCCCGGGCAATTTCTTCGCTTTTGGAGTTGGGTATGATAAGTAAGGTTTCCGGATCCACGCCATGAGCTGTTAAAAAAGCTGCATAGTTTTTCCATGCTTCCTGAGCTTTTTTGAGTTTCGTCTCAGATTGCAAGAGGGTCGCATTAGTGGCTTCGAGTGCCTGCATTTGTCGATTGAATTTGCCCTTAAGATCGAACCATTTATCGGGAAGGTCGAGTTCTTCCGCTACCTTGCTACGAAGGATATTGAGGCTTTCTAAAGGATCTTCCCAAGGCTCCAGTTCTGCCTCTAGCCACAGTTTGCAATTTTCATAATTGCCAAGACTTTTGACATAACCAAATCCAATTCTGTCTATTCTCATAAGTTAGGTGGTATGAACGAAATCTCTGGCAGTAAGATAGCTACTGCCAGCTCTGCCAAATATCTTGATGGAAGCCGCAAACAAAGTTGCCGTATGTCGCTCAGCTTTTTTTGGAAAGATTGTCCGCTAGTGACCCCAATATTTTCTATATATGAAGTCAACAGTGGCTTTGTCTGCCTCATGAAGGCACATTTCAACTAGCACCAAGGTGATCGCTAATCTCTCGCTCCTATTCATGTGGGTCGCCAACCTACGAATGTAGGAACAAGCTCCTCGATCGCCTGGAGATTGTTTGTGCTGGTGGGTTTTATCCATAAGTAAGGAGTAATGAGTAGGAGGGAGCGATCGCCCGTGACGACGATCGCTGAATACTTCAGGTAATGAAAAAAGCAGTCTAATCCTGTGCAGGCATTACATGGGTGTTACCTCCCTGTGGTAGAATCCGCTCCCGCCCCGATAGTTGCTTTCTATCGGAGGGTTTTGGGGTGCGGTGATTTGTTGCAACTCACAGGGTGTTGTGAGCTTGATCACTGAGAAAATAAGAGTTAGCGAGTGGGCTGAGGTTCAAAGTCAAGCCCGATCGCTAGTTGTTTAACTAGCTAATTATAGACCAGTCTATAGACACCTGTCAATTAACTGGTCTATAATTGGGGGAGAGTTCTGTGAATGCCAGTGAGAAATTGTCTAAAACCAGTTTTAGAAAAGAGACTACAAATTAAAAACTTGACGGCGTATAGGTTTCAGAAGTTGACGGGTTTAGGGCGAGGAACTTCGATCCGAATAAACGATCCAAATTGGGTTCCCAGCTCTGACACTCTTCAGACCATTTGTGAGACGTTTCGACTTCAGCCCGGTGAGTTTCTTTATTGGGTTCCCGATGAATCCGACCTTGCGACCATTAGAACTTCTAGTCTTTCCAAAGTTTAAAACGCACCAACAACTCTTATACCAGTTAATTGACACTATGTCAGTTGACTGGTATATTTGTTTATATGTCAATCAACCACCACCGAAACCACTGGGAACTAGCAGCCCCATGCCTAAGGCATATAAGAACGATCTGCTGCGGTGGCGGGCGATGTGGCAACCATATATGAGGCAAAAGGATGAAAAGCATAACTGCGTTTGCTTTCGACTTGGCGGCGCAAAGGCTCAATTGTGCAGGCTATTTTAGCCCAAAAGCTACTGGCCGCAGTCTCCGTCGAGAGGCCGATCGTAAGCGCCGCATTGAAGCCAAAAAGAATACTAGGAGGTTAAATGAGACTAACTCACAGCTCCCTTAATACTGGAAAGCCTTATCTCAAAAGAGCGAGCGACGAAAAAGAACCCATGACTAAACCAACTGTTTCCAAAGTTCTGTTTAATGCTTTCGGTTCTGATTTCTCTGGAGCCACCCAAGAGCAGCGACTACTGCTGCTCCAAACTGTTGCCCTCTGTCTTCGGACTGGTGGCGCGTGGTCTAATAAGCTTCACTTCGCGCGCCAGCCAGTTAACGCTCCTTCGATGCCCGAAACCTGTTTCGTTTTTGTGGAACTGGGTAGGAATGAAGGACTTAAGTTGCTGGCAATTCTGAATGTGGCGATCGTGGAAGGCTACTCAGTAGTGGCAGCAAGTGAACGCCTCCGGTAACAAATATTTAAGCTGCACGCGAGCAGCGCGTCGAAGCCAAAAAGTAAACAATGTGAGGGCGTATGACCGAGCCACAGCCTAAAACCGAAAAGTCTGATGAAAATCCACGACGCTCTAGCCGATCGGAAATTTTTCAAAAAGTTCGGGCGGCTCTCAAACCTGATGAGGTGCCTGAGGCGATCGATGATGTTGAAAAGCAAAGGGCGATCAAGTCTCAGCAAAAAGAAATTGTTACAGAAGAGTAGTATCAAAACCTGGCGACACCTGCCAGGGCTAACACAGAAGTGGTGCGACATCTAGCTTGGAGAGACAAGCATTTTGCAAGTCGGAGAAAGACCGACATTAAGTGCCAGAAAGACGCGGACCTACCCCTCTACTGGCTGACAACCGAAAAGACGGGCAAAGCTAGGCTACTGATGCTGATAAGTGACCCAAAAAGTAGCACATAGTGGGATCGAACCTGCCCCTTCCTCAAGGTCGGAGCGTGACGCTGAAAACGAGAGCTAGCGTGACATTTCGGAGAGAACGAAAAACTGAACGTCGGGTTTGCGTGGCGTGACAGCCCGGAGAGACGGGCATTTTTTCAATTACGAGAACTAAAAATGACAGTTGCTGAATTGATTGAAATTTTGCAGGAGTGCGACCCACATTCGCAAGTCGGATTTGTTGAATCCGATATCGTCACGTCGATCGCTTTTGTAGAGCAAAAAGTAGGAAATAAAACTGAACTCCCGACAGATATTTCTGATTCCTCCGAGGTCTTTATTTACGAAACCGAGCCCCACTGGCCGGATTTCGATCTTTATACCATCAAGACTTTGGCAGTGAACGATGCTAGAACTTTTGCGAAAAATGTGTACACCAGGTCAGAGCCAGACTAATTGTTGTATTCCCCGAGGAGGAAGGCCAGTGATAACTGTCGAAATGGCGATCGCTATGCTTCAGAAATTCGATCCTAAGGCTATTGTCAGGATTGCCCAGCCTAATGATAATTATTCGGAAAACGTCGTCTTTGTTGAAGAGATGGACGGCAAAGAGGTTCACTTCTGCACCGATAAACCTGATTGGGTTCCCAGTTGCGTGTGTGGGTATACCTATTCGGATTTAGGTGATTGTTGGATTGAAGTCCTCCATCAGGAGGACAATTTTGGTCAAATCAAAACTCACAGAATCGAACCTCCCCGCCTAAGCCACCAGACTGAAAATCGCCCGACCTAAGCCGAGCGACCTTCGCGCTACGCATCTTGTCACAGGTGCATAGCAGTTCCTTCTTTTACCTAGTACCAGTATGCCACATGACCACCCAAGGCTAGAACTGCTCAAGCAGCAAGCCTCACAAATGGGCCTCACTAGAGATCAGATCCGCGAGTTTGGCTCCCTGTCACGGCGTGCAACATGGGAAAGTGCGATCTCTCTTCGCCAAGCAACCAACCGTGAGCTCGATCAATGGAATGAGTTAGAAAGTGTGGATAACGTTATCCACAGCCCACCGAGCGAAGCGCACGACACAAGGACTTTAAACCTCTTGAGTTTCCCCCAGTTAGTCACACTGTTTGTTCTGACGGTGGGATTTTTTGTGTTGATTGCGCCAGTTCTGCGGGGGGCAAATTTACTGCCTATCAAAATCACCATTCAAATTGGAGCAAAACAATGAGCTTACAACTGCGCTTATTCGGTGGCAGTCAATCCGCTGCTGGCAAACTTTCAGCTAGCAACGATGGCAGCCACGCGATCGACAAATCAAAAGTGCTGGCAAGCACTGACACAAGCGTTATAACGCCACTTAATCCCGGTAATTTTTCAAACATCCGCTCGGCTCCCATCGTACCCATTACTCACAAGTTAAGCTAAAAGCACTATTGTCAATGAGTAAAATTACTCATCTTTTACCTGTTGACCCAATT
>NZ_JAUBTO010000263.1:0-6221 GCF_036702495.1 Microcoleus sp. C2D2
TTGGTCAGAATTGAAAATTACCGGCACACATCTATTGGCTGGATTGCGGAGTGCAATGTTCGCAGAAGCGATCGCGTAAAACTCGGTTCGACATTCTTAATCAAGGCAGCAGAATTATTTAGCGATTTTCATCCCTGGGGCGGCACACAAAAAGAAAGACAGGTACAGCAGCCGATCTACTCGCTGGGGTCAATTCGCACCGCGAAAGGTCTGAGAAGTCACTTTCCGGGTCTGAAATTACCAACCACTCCACAACCGGAATCAACCGAAGTAAAAGCCTTAGACGGTAGTATCTGGCAGGCTTGCAAGGATGGATGGAGTAAAAGAGCCGCTATTAAGTGGCGCTGCGAAGTGTTACCTGATGGCTACTCCCGCTCACCTCGAATCGACATAAAAAACGACCGCCCAGAATCGGTCGCCCTCGCAAAAACAATTTATTAACTATCATGAATATAACACTGAAACTCCCCAACCCGCAACAGCACGAACGCCTTTTTCTAGACGATCTAATCCAGCGCTACAAATCCAAGTTAATCAGTACGGCTGATTTTATCCTGAGCCTGACGAACATTTACAGACCCAAAGGACAGAAGCTTAATATCCCCTCAGCTAAGATTTTCTATACGCAATTCGGCATCGCAAAAAGCACATTTTATCGAGCGCTCAAACGCCTCGAAAGCTTGCCCGAGTTAGGATTTCATTGGGAACCCACAGGCGGTATTTCCCTGTGGCGCGGAGAGGCCGAAGAAGTTGCAACCCCCGCTTCTTCAGAAAAAAAAGAGCCGACATATGCCAGGCTCAATCAACTCCCTAAATCGATACGAAACGAATTTGAGAGTTTTGTCAAATCTGAATATCGAAAAACCAAGGGAGAGGAACTCAGAAGCTTACATCGATACGTCGAAAAGTCGGCAGATTTCCAAAATTGGTGGGCGAAATTCCAGGAACATACAGCGACAGCGACAGCGACAGCGACAGCGACAGCGACAGCGACAGCGACAGAAACCAAGCGCACCTTTTCTCCTATTCCTGAAGAACTCAAGGGATTGTTCAGTAAGAAACCCACTTAGAAATTAATTAAAAAATGAATACATCACACATGATGCCAATGAATGTGGAAGCCGAAGAAGCAATTCTCGGAGGGATTCTGATTGACCCTGATGCAATTTCTCGGATAGCAGATTTACTACAACCTGAGTATTTTGCGATCCCATCCCATCAAAGGATCTTTTCGGCAGCGATGACCTTATTAACCCAGGGATACTCATCAGACTTGATGACTGTTACCACCTGGCTAACAGACCACGGCCAGCTAGAAGGCGTCGGCGGGTTGAGCAAACTTGCCCAGCTAGTCGATCGCACAGTTTCGGCAGTGAATATCGACCAATACGCAGTTTTAATTGAAGAAAAATACCGGCGACGCAAATTGATTGAGGCCGGCTTCAAAATAGCAGAGTCGGGAAACCAAACAGCGCGCGACCTAGAAGAACTGATCGCCGAAGCCGAGACCGATATCCTCAGCATCAACAACCGCGCGCACTCTCAAGAAATCTCTAGCGTAGGAGACTGCCTCGCAGAAGTGTGGGTCAGCCTCGAAACCGGCACCCCGCCCGGATACCTCACCGGCCTGCACGATGTGGACGAACTGATAGGGGGTCTAACAAGAAAAGATTTGATTGTGGTAGCGGCTCGGGCCTCAATGGGCAAAACATGGTTTGCGATCTATCTGGCGCTACAAATAGCCCAGAAATACAAGCTACCTGTGCTTTTTTTCAGCGCGGAAATGTCACGCGAGGCTCTTACAAAACGGCTCCTAGCATTGGTTTCAGGAATCAGTTCTCAACGACTGATGTGGAACAAAATCTATGATGAGGAGTGGCCAAAACTCTCTGAAGCAGCGGGCAACCTCGCGCAGCTACCGATCATAATTGACGATACCCCGGGCACTTCCCTAACCCCAGCATCAATGAGAAGCGTGTTGCGGCGTGTCGAACGGGAGCATGGCAGCCCAGGGCTGGTGATTTTAGATTACTTGCAATTACTCGGCGAAAGGAACGCGGGCAACCGCGCCCAGGACATAGGCGCCATCGCCGGCCATTGCAAAGCAATCGCCAAAGACTTTGACGTGCCGTTTCTGGCGCTGGCACAGATAAATCGCGGCGTAGAGGCTCGCAACGACAAGCGACCTCTGATGTCCGACCTCAAGGACAGCGGGGATATCGAGCAAGACGCAGATCTTGCTCTTTGCCTCTACCGAGACGACTACTACAATGCTGATTCCCCCGAAAGAGACAAAATTGAGTTGATAGTGAGAAAACAACGGAACGGCTCGCTCGGAACCGCGAAATGTTGGTTCAACCCAGAAAAAGGAACTTTTCGCAATATTTCAAAATAAGTTCTAATTGACTTAAATCTTAGCCGCTTATTGAAGCGGTTTTTTGTTGGTTAAGAATTTTAAGGGCGGTTCTCAAAGTTCCATCACTTCAAAATCTAAAAAGTCTCTCAGGAGATTGTTAAATATTTGAAGAATAGATGAGAGAACGTAAAGCCCTTGCCAGTAATACTTTTCAGCCTGTGGAAGTCCCGGTAGTGAGACTGGAAGTCCCGGTAGTGAGACTGGAAGTCCCGGTAGTGAGACAATTTTGTCACCAGAAAATAGACAGCGACAAATTTGTGAGCGATCACTGCTTATTCCTCTTAAAAAGGGGCGTTTGACACACTTTTGAGGTGCAGTTGAGGTGCAGCCTGTGCATCTTGGGTTTCGGTAGCGCCTGAAACCCAAAGCCGATGGTGGGATTTGAACCCACGACCGTTCGATTACGAATCGAATACTCTACCCCTGAGCTACATCGGCACAGACAATTTTGAATTATAGCACAACAACAGCGAAAAAAGCAATGAGTTGTAGAATTTAATTAAAAACTCCACAACTCCTAACTCAAAACTTGTTAAACGGCCAGTTCCCCGTCTGTTGAGCCGCCTCTGGCCCCGGAATAAACCAAACCCCGCTGCATATCCAGCGTCAGCATAGTTCCGTCCCGAATTACCCGCGTGGCATTCTGCACGCCCACCATCACCGGCACGCCCAACCGCAAACCGATAATCGCGGCGTGAGAAGTCAAACTGTCCTCCTCCGTCACCACACCGGCTGCTTTGCGAATCATCTCCACAAAAGCGACGCTGGTGTGCTCGACTACCAAAATTTCTCCCGGGTGGAAATTGCCTACATCCGCAGCAGTACGAGCAACCCTGGCCAGGCCGCTCACCGAGCCCAAACCCACACCAGTACCTCTGCCTAAAACCGCTGTCACTACCTCAACTTTGATCAAATCCGTCGAGCCGGCAACCCCTTGCAGAGTACCGGCGGTCATCACCACTAAATCTCCGTCGGACACTAACTCTTTTTCCTGGGCGACTGTCATCGCCGATTGAAATGTCTGGCCGGTGGAGGGCAAATCCAGCACCAGCAAGGGTTTGACTCCCCATACTAATTGCAGTTGTCGGGCTACGTCTACGTGAGGAGTAACTGCCAAAATCGCTGTTTTCGGTCGGAATTTCGAGACGTTGCGCGCTGTAGCGCCGGTTTTGGTCAAGGTCATGATGGCGGCCGCGTTCAACTGTTCGGAGATTTGGCTGACTGCTTGGCTGATGCCGTTGGGGATCGATCGACCGATATCTTCTACATTCCTAATATTGCCCCTAATTCCTTCCCTCTCCATCCGCACCGCAATTCTCGCCATCGTCGCCACCGCTTCGACGGGGAACTTGCCCACAGCGGTTTCATTCGAGAGCATCACCGCATCAGTTCCGTCGAGAATCGCGTTGGCCACGTCGGAAATTTCGGCGCGGGTGGGACGGGGATTACCCACCATGCTGTCGAGCATCTGGGTAGCGGTAATTACCGGAATCCCCATGCGGTTAGAAGTAGCAATCAAGCGCTTTTGCAAAAGCGGCACATCTTCGGCAGGCAGTTCCACTCCCAAATCCCCGCGGGCGACCATCACGCCGTTGCACAGGGCGAGGATTGCTTCCATTTGTTCGATCGCCTCGTGCTTTTCGATCTTGGCAATCACCGGTACTTGCTTGCCCGCACTGGCTATCAGCTCTTTAATTTCGAGCATATCCTGGGGATTCCGCACAAAGCTCAGGGCCACCCAATCAACACCTTGGTCGAGGCCGAACATTAAATCTTTGCGGTCTTTGTCAGTCAGAGCCTTAATTGACAGGTAAACTCCGGGAAAATTCACGCCTTTGTTGTTGGAAAGCGGCCCGCCGACGACGACGCGGCAGTACAATTCCCGCGCCGCGCGGTCTACTTTTTCGACGCGCATTTCCACTTTCCCGTCGTCGAGCAGAATCACTGCTCCCTCTGGAACTTCGTCTGCTAGGGGATCGTAGGTGACGGAAGAAATGAGCTCTGTGCCGGGAACCTGGCGGCTGGTGAGAATGAAAGGATCGCCGTTTTTGACAACTATAGAGCCTGTCTCAAAGCGCCCTAAACGAATTTTCGGGCCTTGGAGGTCTTGGAGGATGGCGACCGGCTGGTTGAGTTCAAAGGAGGTTTGCCGGATTAAGCGAATGCTGCGCTGGTGGTCTTCTTCTGTTCCGTGGGAAAAGTTGAGTCGCAAAGTTGTGGCACCGGCTTCTATGAGCTGGCGCAGCACTTGAGGGTCCGAAGTTGCTGGGCCAATGGTGGCGACGATTTTAGTCCGGCGTAGGGCTTTTGGCAATTGCATCAGCGGTGTTCTGGGGAGGCAGGTGGATTTCTTGTTTAAATTTCGGCTAACGTTTCATCTTTCACTACAAGCAATGACGCTAGTCTCAAGTCTTAAAAATTTTGATAGTCGTCAAAACAGTCAGGTATTGACCAATATATAGAATATCTGACTTTTTACCGATCGGTAATCTTTTCTTGGGGAGCGGTCTTTTTTGCAAATTTTTCCGCTCTCAGGCTTGACATAAATACAGAGATACCCATTAATTTTATTTGGTCTGCTGAGGTCTTTTGGCTAATCTAGCACTGGTATCCTTGCACAATATCAATACTTTCCTGTTTGTGCAGAGGCTAGTTTCTGGCGATCGAACTGAGTTCTTTCATAAAACTTTACTATTGTCCGGCTTGTATCTTATACTACGCAAGTGTGAAATATTAAGGAGTCTTAACAAAGATGTCGGAGGCAGGACGGCCGCTGACAGTGCCGAAAGAGTTTCTGAGTCCTCCCGGTGACTTGAATCCGACACTGCTGCTGTTTTTGAGTGCAGTAGCGATTATCGTGATTTCTAACTTGGGTTTCTGGTGTTGGGAATGGCCGGAGTGGTGCTGTTTTTCGCTGAATGTGTTGGCGTTGCACATGGCCGGAACTGTGATACACGATGCGTCTCATAATGCAGCCCATCGCGATCGCACGATGAATGCTATTTTGGGACACGGTAGCGCGCTGATGTTGGGTTTTGCTTTCCCGGTGTTTACGCGGGTACACATGCAGCATCACGCCCATGTCAATGACCCAGATAACGATCCAGACCATTATGTTTCGACGGGCGGGCCTTTGTGGTTGATTGCTGCGAGGTTTTTTTACCACGAGATTTTCTTTTTTAAGCGCAAACTGTGGCGGAAATACGAACTATTGGAATGGTTTCTCAGCCGTTTGTTTGTGATCGGGGTGGTTTATATCGCCATTCAGTACGACCATTTAGGTTATGTGCTGAATTTTTGGTTTTCTCCTGCTTTGGTGGTGGGGTTGGCCTTGGGGTTATTTTTTGATTATTTGCCGCACCGTCCGTTTCACGATCGCGATCGTTGGAAAAATGCCAGAGTATATCCTAGTCCTATTCTAAATATCTTGATTTTGGGGCAGAATTATCATCTGATCCATCACTTGTGGCCTTCTATTCCTTGGTACAATTACAAGCCTGCTTACGAAGCTGTGAAGCCGCTGTTGGATGAGAAAGGTTCTCCTCAAACTTTGGGAATATTGGAAGGGAAAAAGGACTTTTGGAGTTTTATATATGACATTTTTTTAGGGATTAGGCTGCATCACAAGAAAGCGTCTGATTGACAAAAAACCCGGTTTCTTTGAGAGGCCGGGTTTTTTTTTGTATGGCAGAAGGAAGAAGGCAAAAGCAATTCGGGGTAATGGTTTGAGCATTTGTGACAAGTTAAGAAAAAGTGCAAATTGTCAAGGGGGTAGACAAAAAAAGGTAAAATAGGATGAAACCTT